>NZ_JBCOAB010000023.1:0-58097 GCF_040227035.1 Clostridium sp. RTP31139st1_H3_RTP31139_211217 | reverse complement strand
TACTTTAACATGAACGTACCCGTATGGGTTATTTTTTTTGCAATTAATTAGTGTTGCACTTGATATTGTAATTTATCCATCTAATAATTTTTGAAGTCCTATTCTAGTATTAGTAGCCTCTGTTAAAACAGCATTTTTATCATAATCATCGGCATATTTAACAATAGTATTAAGCCAGAATCTTGCAGCAGTAGTTTGCATTATAGGATTTCCATTTTCATCTTCTTCAGTAGTTCCAATAAAACAAATATACTTATGGCTTGGGACAACAGTAGCATTAGCGACTTCTTCAATTTTAGTTCCAGTTGTAGTATCAGTTAATTTATCAACTTTAACATAAACTTTTTCCTCATAATCATCAGTATTCTTAATATTATAAGTTGCTAAGTCATCTTCAGTCATAACGTATTCCTTAACTTTAACATCACCTTGAACTAAGAAGAAATTAAATAGTTCATGAGAATTCCTACCATATTTATCAGTACAAAGAATAGAAAATTTTTGTTCACCTTCAATAGTAAAACTACCTAAACTAACTTGATGATCTCCAGCTTTTAAATTGGGATAAATTTTATCTTCTTTCCCTCCAATTCTAACTGTAACAGTAAAAGTTAAACTATAATCATCTTCAAGATATTCTTTATAATAATAATCAGTAATATAATAATCTATTAATACTTCTTCGCTAGGTTTAACTATAGGTTTAATATAGTAAGTTGAAATATAAGGAACTTCATTTAAATTTAAATCTGCTGGAATTACAATTTTCTCATATTCAAAAATTATAGTAACATCAGGAGTAATTTGAGATAATGTTACGCTTTGAGTATCTGAATTTATTATATTGTATCCATGAAATTCAATTGAATCGTAGGTGTATTCTCCTAATGGTAAATTAGAAATAATAGTTGGCTCTTTAAGATTGCTATCAGTATAAATATCAATATATTTAATAGTAACAGAACCAAAAATTTTAGCGTATTTAAAGATAAGAATTGTATTAAGGTTAGTATCACTTATAGTTGTTGTTTGAGTTGAATTGCTAATTAATTTATAGTCTAATATTGCTTTTGCAGTATAAGAATAACTTCCAAATTCCAAATTAGAGTATTTATCTTCAGAAGCAAGAGAATTTCCTGTGTTTTCATCAATATACTTAATTGTTACAGATCCATATAGTTTAGTATACATAAAAGCAACTTCTACATTAGGATTGTGTGAAGTCAAAGTTACAGTTTTAGTTAGAACATCGTTAAGGGAGTAGCCTTCAATTTCAATAGCACCATAAGAGTAGCTACCTAAGCTTAAATTGTCTATGAAAATTGAATTAGAAATATTAGTATTGGTGTTTTCATCGATATAATTAATGGTAACGCTACATACTATTCTTGAGTAATAGAATATTATTGTTTGATTAGGCGATACTGTAGTTAAATTTACAATTTGAGGTGTGTGATTAGTTAATTTATATCCATAAATACTTGGAGCATCATAGTTATAAGTGCCCAAAGGTAGATTGTTTAATAATTGAGAAGTATAAACCTCAGCATTTGTGTCTAAATCTAGATATTTTATTATTACAGAACCAGTTTCTACAATGGTTTGATTATTAATTGATTTTAAAGATGTGTTTTTAACATAGGCATTAGTATTATTGTAACGAAATTGTGCCCATCCATCAGAAATATTTATAACATCGATTTTGGTACCACGAGTTAATATTCCTAATACTTGAGATAGGACACTTTGTTTATTCATAACTAAGGCAATAAGGCTAGAAACTTCATATAAAGAACTCATTTTGTATACTCCTTTCTTAAATTTATTTACTATAAGAATAATATGGCTGATTTTATGAGTGAAATATTAATAATTATGCATTCTTTCGACTGAATATTCAAAGTTAATTTATAATATGATAATATAATACTTTTATTACCAATAAATTCAAATGTTTTATATTTGTTTTTTATATTGTGTAGAATTTGTTAAAAATATAGAGTGTTTTATAAAAATAAACAAAAATTAAAAGCAAAAGCTATGATTTTCTTTAGATGATATTGAGAAATTAATAGAAATATTAATAGTGCTTTAAGTTTTAGAGTGAGATTTATTAATGATGGGTTTAATGAAATAAAATAATAGATTTGATTAAAAATGAATAAAAAATATTAAAGGGAAATGGAGCAATTAATTGGAAAAAATTCAATTATATGAGATAATATTGAGGATAAGTATTAATTAGAGTATGGAGGGATAATATGATTGAGTTAGCTATAGAGAATAAAGGTTTTTTATTTATAGCATATTTTATTGTACTAATAGTTTTAATTTTATCTATAAAAAGAAAAAATAGTAAGGATGTGTTCTTAAGCAAATATGATAGTCAGGTATTAAAGGGAGTTTCGGCAATATTAATAGTATTACATCATTTATCGCAGAGGATTGGTATAAATATAATTACATTACCTTATATAGAGATAGGAAAATATTCAGTTGCTTTGTTCTTATTTTTAGCAGGTTTTGGAGTAATGAGTTCATATTTAAGTAATAAAAATTATTTAAATGGATTTCTTAAAAAGAGAATATTAACTATATATGTACCATTTGTAATATCCAATATTATATTTATTGTTGTTGATTTAATTAAAGGACAAGATTTCGAAGCTATAGATATTATTAAATATGCTTTAGGAATTAAATTAATTGATGGAGTTATGTGGTTTATATATAGTATAGTTATCTTTTATCTAATATTTTATATATCATTTAGGTTTACAACAATAAAAAAGGGAACAATTATATTTTCGATAGGGGCATTTATTTATTTAATTTTAGGAATTGTTCTAAATTTAGGAACTACTATTACTAATATTGCATTTTCATTTGCAGGTGGGATATTTGTAGCAGCTTATAAGGAGAATTTTATTAGGTTCCTAAACAAAAAATATGTATTTAAAATAATAGGAATTATAGCTATATTAGGAATTACAAGAATTATATCAATAATATCAAGTAATATATTTATTAGAGAATTTATATTAAATATTTCAACATTATCTTATGCAATACTATTGGTTTCGTTAAGTAAAAGATTTAAATTAACAGGTAATATAATAGCTTTATTAAGTGGAATATCATTCGAGATATATTTATTACACAATAAATTAATAACAGTAATTCCTAATATAAATGGCTCTATAATTATAGGAATTATGTATTTTATAACTTTAGTTATATTAAGTTATATTTTTAGGAGGATAAATGAATTTATAAATAATAAACTAGTAATTAAAAATAATATAAAAGAGTTGAATGTAGATACTGTAATAAAATAGGTATTAAAATTGGATGGGGGTAAGTATGGAATTAACTAAGAATCAAATAAAAATAACTAAAGGTGTAGCAATATTATTTATGCTATTACTACATTTATTTTGTACTAAAAATTATGAAGGATTATATATTCCGATACTATTTATAGGTGAAGTACCATTAATGTATTACTTAGCATTATTTGGGGATTGCTGTGTAGCAATTTATTGTTTTTGCAGTGGGTATGGGCTTTTTATTAGCTATAAAAATAATAAAGAAAAGTATTTAAAAAATAATTTAATAAGAATATTTAAATTATATATAAATTATTGGATAATACTTTTAATATTTGTAGTAATTCTTGGACCTTTAATGGGAATGGGGAACTCTTATCCTGGAAGTTTAAAAAAGTTTTTATTATCATTTCTAGCAATAGAGCCAGCTTATAATGGTGCATGGTGGTTTTTAACTACATATATAATATTAGTTTTAATATCACAATTTATAAATAAGCTTGTAAATAAATATAACAATATAACAATTGTACTTTTGTCATTAGTATTTTACTTTGTGGCATATATTCAAAGAATAAGAGGAATAATAACTTTAAATAATGAAATATTAGATTGGGGAATTAGTCAGATAGCTTTACTTGGAACTTCACAATTTCCATTTATAGTAGGCGCAATATTTGCTAAACATAAGATATATAGTAAGTTATTTAACATGGTAAATAGGGTAAGATATAAAAATATATTATGTATTTTTATAATAGGGTTGATGTTAGTTGCACATGGAATAGTTCAGTCATTATTTGTAGCTGTATTTACAGGAATAGTATTTATATGTGTATTTAATTTAATGGACAAACCTAAATGGATAAATAGTACATTAAATTATTTAGGAAATCACTCAACAAATATGTGGCTTATTCATATGTTTTTTTATTCTATTTATTTTAGGCAATTAATTTGGAGTGTAAAATATAGCTTATTTATATATAGTTTGTTAGTTGTATTATGTGTGGTAAGCTCTTATATCATTAATCTTATATATAATCCAATCATAAGAGCTATTGATAAAAAAATAAAAAATCAAAAAGCAGGTATGGTAATTAATATTTAATGAAAGTATAGTAAATAGAATAAATACACAGGAATATAGAGTAGGAAGAAAAGTTAGAATAGGAAAGCTCTATTTCCGATATGGATGTTTGAAATGGAGAGAATGTTCTAACTATGGAAACTTAATAATCCACCTTTTATAGAAGAAATACAAAAAGATATGAAAATATCAATTTCTAATGAAAGAAAAAATAGATAAGTTTTAGAGAGGCACCATTTAGTAATTCATATATTGAATATTAAATGGTGCTTAATTTAAGATAATAATCTGGATTATTATAATTATTATGCTAATGTGGATAAGGGTAATTGAAATATGTGCATATTGGTATAGGTTTTGATAGTAATATACATATTTATTATTAAACTATAGAAGGTATAGTAAAATAAACTTAAAAATAGTCTAACTCTAATCATATAAAGATATCACAAAGGTTATTGTGATATCTTTATATTACTAATTTCATTACATGATTCATCATAAAGTTTTAACTTATCAGATACCAATTCATTATCACTAAAAGTAAGATTAATATTATTAACAGTATCCCTATCAATGCCAGTAACAACATACTCAGAATTATCAAGATTAATTTTATTATTTTCAAGAGTTAGCATATCTTGATTAACTAACCCACCAGCAGAGCCACCAGTTCTATCATCATAAAAAACAACCATTCCATCATTGCCATTAGAAGTAAAGGAAGAATTAAGAATGATTATAGGTTGTTTCATACTATAATGAGGTAATTTTAATAAATAATCTTCATTATTAATAGTACAATTATCAAAAGTAGTTACAGCACCTTCACACCAGTAGTTAAAAATAATAGAAAAATTATTTAATTCACTATCTTTAAAGGTATAGTTTGGTTCATACCCACCAACATAAACATTCCAATTATTAATAGTGCAATTTTTAATATCAAAGGTTCCATGAATATTGCCATTAATATTATTAAATGTACAATTATCATAAATACCACCAGAATTTTGACCACTTTTATCACTAATAGTGCAATCCTTGAAATTACCACCACCTAAGCCTAAGTTCCATTTATCACCGTTGTCAATTGCATTATTAATTGTACATCTTAAATACAATCCCTTATCAACAACATTTTCTGCTCGTCCGTTAATAGTACAATCCTTAACAGTAAGAGGCCAATTATCATTTTCTTCAGCAGCACCAATTGATATATTTCCATTAACAGTATTATTATAAAATCTTACATAGCCAGTGCGCTGCCTACTTGTATGTCCTAAATTAGCAGAATCAATATCATTAGAGTTTCTAACAACATAAGAATTAGTACGTTCCCAAAAATAAACTTTGCCAGCTTTCATATTTTCAATAACAAAATTATGTCCTGCACAAGTTAAGAAATCATTATTAGGATTGTCATGAAAATTGAGGTTTCTAAATGTAACATCTTGCATTTGATCCCAGCCATCTTCAGCATCATATGCACATTTAGCTGAGGATTGTCCGCATCGAGTAAATTCACAATTTTCAACAAGCATATCTTTCATAGCAGCTTGAGCTAATCCAACGCATCTATTATTTTCAAATTTAATATTTTTAAATGCACAGTGAGTAGGAACTCTAAAATACTGTACCGATAAATCAGTAGGGTAGCTTTCTTCTAAGATAGTAACTTTCATATACTTAGCACCATCAGGTACACCAATTCTTCTATAAAAATATCCATCAATAGATGATATATAATTTTGCTCACCATCATAAAAATGAGCAATCATATTCCAAGTATTGCATGAATTACCTTGATAGCCTAAATACCTACTAATAGATAAGTAACCAATTCCATCATATCCAGCAATATCTATAAAATCAGAAGTGGTTCTATTAGTAGATTCAATAAATTCTCCAGTTTCACTATCAATATCACCAAGTTTAAAAGTATCACCAATTGCAGTTGGATTAGTATAAGTATATCCAAAGCTTTCATCTCTAGATTTAGCAATACCATTACCACCACCATATCCAGTAATATCTTTTACAGTTAAATTTTCGAAAGAACTATATTTAGATTCACCACCTATGCTTATACCCATTACCCATTCAGAATTGTTAGGAGAGTTAGAGTAATCATGACTATAATAATCTCCTTCAATAGTTCCGTTAATAACATGCGAGTCATAGGTATTATTAAGTGTTATCATTAAGGCACTATCACCAGTAAATTGATTTAATTTAATAGTTGCACCATTCATATCTAAGGTAAAGTTAGAAGGAATAAAAATAGTTTCTTCATGATCTATTCTATAAGTTCCAGGTAATAATTTGATAGAAGTATACCCTTGGAAACTTATATCATCAAGTAATTGTTGAAGTCCAGCTCTTGTGTTAGCAGCTTCTTGCATTACAGTGTCTTTATTATAATCATCAGCATACTTAACAATAGTTTCACCCCACCAATTACCAGGTTCACCGTTGCCAACAGTATCTGCAATTATGCAAGTATAAGTATTTGAATTAGGAATAATAGTTTCAGCAATTTTTTCAAGTTCCGCTTTGACAGTTTCAGAAGTAGGTTCTTCTAGATTTAAAGTAGCAATGTATTTATTTTCATAAGTATCAGTATTTTTTATATTATATTTAATTAAGTCATCTTTTGTCATAACATACTCTTTAGAGTTTTTTTCTTTTTCATCAGAATCTTCAACAAGAAAAAAATTAAAAAGTTCATGAGAGTTACGACAATATTGATCAGTTGCTATTATAGAAAATTTTTGCTCACCAGTAGTTTTGAATTTCCCTATATTAATAGAATTATCTCCAGCTTTTACATTCTTTTTAACGATATCTGTTTGGCCATCAATTTTAACTGTAATAGTGAATGTTTCAGAAGTATCTTCTTCTGTATATTCCTTATGATAATAGTCAGTTACATAGTAATCTATTATTACATCTTCATTGGGAGAAACTTTTGGCTCAATATAGTATGTTGAGATATAGGGAACTTCATTTATATTTATATCGTTAGTAGAAAGCACTTCTGAAGAGGAAAGTTTAGTTGTTATTGTTGGAACGAGAGTTTCAAATAGTAATATACATGATATTAATAAAATTACTACTAATGAAATTATAGATAAGATAAGGAATTTATATTTTTTAGGTAAGTTATTTTTCATATTAGCCTCCTTTTTATGCTTAATAAATCAATATTATTCTTGATATAAAGCTATCATAACATGGGATATATAAAAAAAATGTAAAAATAGGTAGGGTTACAATTACAAATTTCTTAATGCTCATAATAAATTTATAAATATGAATTAGTAATTATGAGTAATAATAAGGTGTTATATAAGCCTAAGGATATATATGTTACAATTTTAGGGATTAAGATATGTAAGGAGAAAACATGAAAAATAAGAAAATAATAATTTTTTTGATTTTATTAGTAGTTTTTTTATATACATATTTAAGCAAAAAGGTTGATATAACCAGATATACAGTAAAAAGTGATAAGATATCTAAGAAGTTTGATGATTACACAATTGTTCAGTTATCTGATTTTCATAGTAAAGGATATAATGATACGACAGAAATAATAATAAATGAAATTGAAAAAATTAATCCAGATATAATTGTTATGACAGGGGATATGATAAGCTGGGATGTTGAAAATATAGAAGAATTAGAAAAGTTAATTAATGATCTAGCACCTAAATATCCTACATACTATATTAATGGAAATCATGAAGAATTATCAGAGATATTAAAACCTAAAGAGTACGAAAACTTTATAAATGATATTAAAAGTTTAGGAGTAGGTGTTTTAAAAAATAATTATATAGAATTAATTAAAGATGATGAGTCAATTAATTTATATGAAATAGATATTCCATTAGATGGCCAAACTGGATTATATGTTTCATCAGGGCAATTAGATGATAAATATATTAATGATAAATTAGATGAAGTGGATAAAAATAAGTTTAATATATTGTTAGCACATAATCCATTATTTATAGAAGAATATAGTGAGTGGGGAGCTGACTTAGTATTAGCAGGGCATATGCATGGAGGAATTATTAGGATTCCTATTATAGGAATAGGAATAGCATCTCCAGAAAAAGATTATTTTCCTAAGTATGATGCAGGTGAGTTTAAGGTAGGTAATACAACTATGATAGTTAATAGGGGGATAGGTGCATCATCAAGTGGATTGCGAGTTTTTAATAAACCTGAAATTTCAGTTATAACATTAAAGAGAGAATAAATTATTTTTATATAAAAAATATAATGGCTGTTTTAAATAACATGAAAAATAATTAATATGAAATTTTAGAAATTCAATATATTAATTAATATTTCATTGTTTTAAGTGATATTTATAGAAAAAAATAATGTATTAAATATACAAAAATAAAAGTAAATGGTATAATTAAAAGGATTATTTTGTAAAAAACGAACAGAGAATTTAAACGGGGATGTTAATTTAGGGGAGGAAATTATATGGATAATACTCAAAGACAGTTTATAGACATTTTATCTGATGGTATTAGAGGGGCTAGTGCGGAAAAATACTATGAAAATGTTGATTGGGATGAGGTGTTGGAATTAGCCAATAAACATAAAGTTGAAGGTATAATATATTTAGCATTACGTAAAGGAAGTTTGGTTTCAAAGATTGGGAATGATAGATTAAATATATTAAAGAAAAAGGCTGCTATTACAGGAATAGGGCAATCAAGACATATTTCAGGATTATCAGAAGTATTAGCTAAGATAAATGAAAGAGAAATACCAGTTATAGTATTAAAAGGATTAGTAGTTAGAGAGTTTTATCCACAGCCTGATCAAAGAAGTATGAGTGATGCAGATATTTTAGTGCATAAAGATGATGTGGAAACTGTTAAGCAAATATTAATTGATATGGGATATGTTTTCTTAGAGGATCATAAAGCATCCCATCATATAGCATTAGTTCATCATAAATATCCTGTTGTTGAAGTTCATTGGCATTTATTTAAAAGAGATGGATTTAGTAACGAGTTAGAGCATTACGAACGTTTGATTTGGAAGCGTGCTATTGATATTAATGTAGGTAAAGAATCAGCGTTATCTTTAGCGTATGATGATTTGGCATTACATTTGTGTATGCATATGGCAGCACATCTTGCAGCAACAGGTTTTGGGGTAAGACAACTATGTGATCTTGTATTACTTGTTGAGAAAAAAGGTAATGAAATTGATTGGAACAGTTTTATAATGAAAGCTAGAATGTATGGATTTGAAAAATTTAGTTTGATTATGTTTTTATTATGTAAAGAGTTATTTAATATGGAAGTTCCAAAAGGTATTGATATAAAATTTGTTAGTAATAAAAAATATGTGGCGGCATTGATTGACGAGATTTTTGAATCTGGAGTACATGGTAAAAAAGAAATGGCTAATCAATTTGCTACACAAGTTGCTTTTAATTTTGAAGATAAGGATGGTAATGCTACTTTAGGAGCTATAAAAAGATATTTTAGATTTATTTTTCCATCTGTTGATAGCATGTCTGAAAAGTATAATTATGCAAAGAAAATTAAAATATTAACACCTATTGCGTGGATTCATCATTTATTTGCTGGTATATTTTTTGATGGATATACTTTTAAAGATAAGTATGAATTTTTAACTAAGGGAGCAATTGTTGCAATTAATAGGAATAAGCTTTTAGAGTGGATGGAATTATAGTTAAATGAAAGGTGCTGTAGTTTTTATAGCACCTTTTTAATATTTAGGAGTAATTTATATAAAGCTTAAAGAAAAATTAAGTAGCGCAGTATTACTTATAAATAATTATTTTAATAACATAAGAAATAAGCAAAAGTAATTATTTACATGGAACGAACAAAAAAAGTAAAATATTAACATAAAAAAGGATTCTTTTTTAGTTGTATATCTTTTAATACGGCCAAATTAAAAGATGAAATTGGTATTGAGGAAATTGAAATTTAAAAAAGAGGTGAATAATAATGAAAAAGAATTGGAATAATCCAACTTTAAAAATGTTAGAAGTAGAAAAAACTTATGAAGATAACGATTGTTTGGTAACAGATAGTACAGGACAAACTGTGACTGAAGCTACTTCAATCCCAGCATGTGATTTAGATATTACTTTTAATGTAAAATGTTTATGTTGTGGATGGACATATGGAAAAACATGTAATAGCTTTGGAGAGGCTTTAGATGCTTATAGAAATAATCATGGGACTGGATTCTTTAAATTAAGATGCCCAAACCGTGGAGAAAATGGATGTAAGATATCATAATAATATTTTATATAATCTAGAAATATATAAGTTAGCAATACACCATTTTATGGTATGTTGCTAGCTTGTTAAATATGGAGATTTAGGATGGAAAAGATAAAAAAATTGATATTAGTATTTTGTGTTTCTCTATTAATAGGGTGTAATCAAAGTAACGAAGCCGGTTTAGTATATGGAGATAATAATGCAGAGATAGAAGTTGTTAACTATACTAGTTTTCAGTGCCCAGATTGTTATGAACTACATAATAAGCTAAATAGCTCATTGAAAAAATATATAGAATCTGGAGAAATAAAATTTATTGAAAAACCTATTGATATTATTAGGTTTGAATTTGATGATTTAATTTATAAATATATGACTGATGAACAAAGTAAGGACTTTGATTTTTTAACTAAAATATATGAAACTCAAAATGAATGGATAGTCTTTAATAATCAGAATGATGTAATTGAATTTTTTAGTTTAGGTCATAATGAAAATAAAGATAATATAAGTGATTTAAAAAAAATAACTAATGAAAAGCAGAGGTTGGAATTAGAAGAAGTTCCTACAATGTATATCAATGGACAGAAGATAGCCAACACAATAACTGTAGAAGAATTTGAAAGTAAGATAGAAGAAATATTAAATGCTAATTAGTGAAATTAACTAATTAGCATTTTTATCTTTTACAAAAATAGTTTTTAAATTGAAATTTTTGTTATATCTAAATTATTATTTTATAAAACAATTAATAATTTTGAGTAACTCCTATGAATTGCTAATATGAAAAGTATTAATTATAAAATTATATCGAAGGTGAAATTTACATAAATTAGAATAAGATTATAAAATTATTATATCTACTTGAAGATTAAATTAAATATTATAGTGAAGATGATGATGAAAGGATGATTAAAAAATGAATAGAAAATGGTTAACGTCAGAATTAAAATAATTAAGTTCAAGCTAAACATGCAGATAAACTTGTTATTGTGAAAATTCTATGGAACAAGAATTAATTACTTATTGTAATGAAAAGCCATATAGACTAGCTCATGAGCATAAGCCAAATAGGTTAGGTAAAACTGTCCAATAAATCCAACCCAGGATTATTATAATTTTTGAGTTAAATAAAATTATATATTAAATCTAGTACAGTTTTAAAATATAAAGTACAAATTCATGTAATAGATAAAATTATAATAGAAATACAAAGAAGATAAGTGGTACTTAAAATAAAAATTTTTTCTTATATATGTTAATTTAAGATTCTGTACATCTAAGTATTATAAGGAATTACTAAAAATGAGGTATATAAAATATAAGTAAAATATAAACAATGTTAATTATTTACATAATATGGATTGAGATTATATACTTTAATAGAAGTATAAATTTTACTTACAAATGATTAGTAAGTGATATATAAGGGGGATAAAAATGAAAAAGAAATGGTTAAAACCAGAAGTTAAAAATTTAAACTTAAAGAGCACTAATGAAAATATAGAGGATTGTTCACCAGATGGTGTACAAGAACTAATATTAGATGGATTTTTAGGCTCATGTAAAAAAGAATGGTGCATTCATACGGGATTAAGTAAATATAAGGGATATTGTTATTGTCATAGAGATTTAGCCGATAAAGATGATGGAGATAATGACAATCTATTGTCTTAAGAGATAAGTGTAGAAATTAAAGAATCTATATTTGAATTGAATTTTTAAATTTAATTTTAATATAGATTCTTTTTTATATACGGACTTTATTTTTTTATATTAGTAGTATGTAATTAAATTTAACAGTAATACTAAAGTGTAATTTATTACCAAAAAATATAATAGTATAATAAACTTAATAATTATCAAAATTATGAGAGTGGGTATAAGAGAATGCTATTAAATAATTATAAAGTTTATGGATTAAATATAAAATCAGAGATAAAAATTGATGAGTTTGAAAATTTAAATGCTATTCCAGAAGATGAAATAGTAACAATATCTTATTCAGTAATGGATGATGAAATTAAGAAAAGTGTTTCAGAAGGAAGAAAAATTCAATTACAAAAAGAAAAAATATGGTTTCATATAGATAATATAGCAACATACTGTATAACAAACGGAAATAAAATAGAAGTAGAAGTATGTGAAGATGCAAATATGCAACTTATGAAAGTATATATAATGTGTAGTTGCTTAGGTTTTATAATGCTACAAAGAGACATGGTAGCCATACATGGTGGCGTTATAGAAATGGATAATAATGCTGTTATATTTACAGGGGATAGAGGTGCCGGTAAATCTACATTAACTACAGCGTTAAGAGAAAAAGGGTACAAGTTTATATCTGATGATGTTGCAGGAATAATGTTTGATAAGGTTCCATATGTAATGTCAGGATTCCCTTATCAAAAGTTATGTGAATCGGCTATGGATAAGTTTGGATATGATAAAGAAAAGAATACTTCATTTATGAGTGATAAGGAAGTTAAATATATAGTTCCTGCTAAAGAGGAATTTATTTATGAGCCAAGAAAATTAACAACAATAATTAAGCTTATTGTTGGTGATGTTGAAGAGGTAACTATTGAAGAGCTAAAAGGTAGTGAAAAGATAAATAACATAATTAATAATATATATAGAGGGGAATATATTAAGCATTTAGGAGGAGTGAATCCTGAATATTTCAAAAAGTGTCTTAATATAGCTAAAAATATTAATTTCTATGTTGTAACTAGACCAAAAGATCAATTTACTGTTGATAAGCAAATTGCGTTAATTGAAGAAAAAATATTAACTATTGAAGAAGCAGTAATTTAGGAAAATATGTGTTTAAGATTTTATAAATTTTAAATAAAAAACGCTATGGGAGAAATAAAATGAAGAGACAATGGAAAAAGCCAGAATTAGAAACTATGAACTTTCAAAATACTAATGAAAATATAGTGGATTGTCCTATGGATATTGAAGCGTCTGTAATGAAAGCAGATTGTCCAAGCAATAATAATCCTAATAATGAGGATAAAATGTGTAATTATCCAGGATGTAATCATAAGAGACATAAGAAATCAATCCCAGAAGGTAGATGTAAGTGTCATGAAAGATTAGAGTTACCAACTTAATAAAATATAAATTAGTTAAGGTTACTTATAATGAGGCAATCATTTTAGGTAACTTTTTTGATAAATATAAGTTTGGGGGTCAATAACTATGGAGAGAGATGGAGATATTAGAAAATGGATAAAAGGTAACTATAACTCGGAAAATTTAATTATAAGGTATATGGTAAGAAGCTTATATTTTATAAAGAAGAGTGCATATACAGTGAAAAAGATTATTACTGATAAGAAATTTAGAGCTGTATTTGGTATGACTGTTTTTAAGGGGGGAAAAGTTCATCAAACAACTCCACTAACATGCATGGATAGATATCCGGTAATATTTTCTGCTTGTAGGGATTATTTTAAGGGTGTAAATAATATAAAAATTCTTTCATATGGATGTTCAACAGGAGAGTAAGTCTTAACTTTACGAAAATATTTTAACGATGCAAATATTATAGGAGCAGAGATTAATAAGAATAGTCTTCAGATATGTAGGAATCTTAAAGTGGATAATAAGATTAGATTTATAGATTCTAATGAAAAAGATATAAGAAAATGTGGAAAATATGATTTGATTTTTTGTATGGCAGTATTGCAAAGGACTCCAGATACTATTACGCGTCAAGGTGTTAAAAGTTTGAAGAAAATATACCCTTTTGAAAAGTTTGAAAATCAAGTAATAGAGCTAGATAGTTACCTAAAAAAAGGCGGGTTAATGGTTATACATTTTAGTCAATATTCTTTTATGGATGTAAATATAAGCTCAAAATATAAGGCGTTGGGTAATTATAATCAAGATGATTATGCTTCAGTAATTTTTGATAGAAATAGTAATCTAATTGAGAAACCAATATCAAGAAATAGTATATTTATTAAGTTAGAGGATTAAGAGAATTAATATTTATAATTAATTTTAAAGAATAGTTAATTATAAGTTTATAAAGTTTGTTATGCTAATTTTTTATATAGTGATTTATATTTATATACAAATGAAGCGACAATAAGTTTATTTAAAAATGTAGCAATTTAAAAATAAAATAACTGCAATTATACTTAATAAAAAATAAGTAGTACTAAAGTGTAATATATTAATGAATAATTTGGGCTATTTAACTAATTTGAATTAATTGGTAAAATTTATATAAAGATAATACTGTTAAATTTAAAATGAATAGGGTGGGATAAGAATTATGATTAATTTTAAGAAGAGCACTGGGAAAATAGGAAAAGTAAAAAAAGATTATGGAATAAATTTAGAAACAGTAATTAATAAAAATTTAGAAATAGATGATACAGATTTAGATGGAGAAAAGGTAATGATGAATCTTGATAAAGGTGAATACTTTATGATGAATGAAGTTGGAAGCAGAATATGGGAAATCATTAGTGAGCCTATAAATGTTAAAGAGATAATCAGTACTTTACGAAATGAATATGAGGTTGATGAAGAGACTTGCAAGGATACTGTAATTGAATTTTTAGGAAGATTAGATAATGCAGATCTTATCAGTATTAACTAGAAAAACAAAAACATTCTTTAAGATTAGTAATGAATTAAAAATTGAGTTTCTTAAGGCCTTTTTCTATACGGGATTTTATAGGGCATTTATTTTATTTGTTCCTTTTAATAAGTTAAGAAAACGTATGGGAAAGCATAAAGAGGAATCAGCAGCAAAAGAAACAAGGGATGTTTATAAGATTGCAAGTCATATTTCATGGGTTGTTACTTTAATATCAAGCAAGACTCCTTGGGAAAGTAAATGCTTAGTACAAGCCTTAACTGCACAAAGGATGCTTAAGTCTAAAGGGATTTCTACTACTATTTATTTAGGAGTTAGGAAAGAAGGAAATGAGATGAAAGCTCATGCATGGCTTAGATGTGGTGAGTATTATGTAACAGGTGGAGCTATTAGAGAGCAATATACTGTGGTAGCTAAATTTGCTAATTAGGAGATTATTTACTTTTAAAATACTAGGTTATCATAAGAATTTAAAGAGATTTTAATTATAAGACTATCGTAATAGAAAAAATGATGTTCTATTAATGATAGTCTTTTTGTATTACATATTATTTTCAGCTTTATACATGAATGAAGTATAATATTTATTAAAATTATTATCTGACTGTATAGCAATAATTTCTTTAGCTATATATGAATTAATATCGTTTATATCATTAGGTATATTATTTATTTTAAATGTGAATGCCTTATTTAAATAATCAAATATTACTTCATGGTCATTAATAAATAAACTTATCATTATGAAAACACCTCCCTTATAAATTAACAAAGCAAACAATCTCCCTGATATAATAATATGAAAACACATTGATAATGGTTACATAAGTATATATAAATAGTTTTCCTTTATCAGTGTTTTAAAGTTAATAAAAAGAAGTACTACTAATTGATTAATTGTAAATAATTGTAAAAAGATATATAATTATTTAGCAATTATAGATAAGGAGGAAAAATGAATAATATAAAAAAGCTAATAAATAAAGAAATAATTTTATATGTAATATTCGGAGTACTAACAACAATAGTTAATTTAATAGCATATTATTTATTTTCAAATATTATAAATATAAATTATCTTATAAGCAACGCAATTGCTTGGATAATATCTGTTGTATTTGCATATATAACTAATAAATTTTTTGTATTTAATAGTTCTTATATAAATAAGGATGTAATAATAGAAGAATTCATAAAATTTATGAACTGTAGATTGATTTCTGGCTTATCAGAAGTGGTATTACTATTTTTATTTGTAGATTTACTTTTAATGAATGATATTGTAGCCAAGCTAATAATAGGAGTTTTAGTAGCATTAATTAATTTTATATTTAGTAAAGTATTTATATTTAAAGGAGTAGATGAACTAAGGTCTGAAGTAAATAAAGCAATAAGCAAGTAAAAGGAGGTATTAATCTCATGGATACAATAACTGTTGTAGTACCATGCTATGACGAAGAAGATGCATTAAAAAGCTTTTATGTGGAGATTACGAAAGTTACCTCTGAAATGAAAAAGGTAAAGTTTGAAATAATATTTATAGATGATGGGTCAAAAGACAAAACATTAGAAATAATAAAAGGTTATTCAAAAGTGGACAGTAAAGTGAAATATATATCATTTTCAAGAAATTTTGGTAAAGAAGCAGCAATATATGCTGGATTGAAAGCAGCAAGTGGTGAATATGTAGTTATAATAGATGCAGATTTACAACATCCACCAAGATTAATAAAGGATATGTATTATGGAATAACAAAAGAAGGCTATGATAGTGTAGTAGCTTATAGGATAGATAGAAAAGGTGAAAATAAAATAAGATATTTTTTTTCAAAAATCTTTTTTAAACTTGCAAGTAAGATTACAGAACTTGATTTTATACAAGGTGAGGAAGATTATAGAATGATGAATAGAAAATTCCTTGAAGCTGTACTTTCAATAGAAGAAAAAAGTAGATTTACAAAGGGAATATTTCAATGGGTTGGATTTAATGTTAAATGGATAGGACATGAAAATGTTAATAGAGTTGCAGGTAAAAGTAAATGGTCATTATTTAAATTATTTGCTTATTCAATAGATGGAATAATAGGATTTTCTACTGTTCCACTAATTATTTTAACAGTAATAGGGGCATTGCTATGCTTAATAGGAACAGTGTTAGGAGTATCATTAATTATTAAATACTTAATGATGGATGTAAATATATCAACAAGCTTAATCTTAATAGTATTTACAGTATTAATAAGTGGAGTTCAGTTGCTTATTTTTGGAATAATTGGGCAGTATTTGGGGAAAGTATATTTAGAAACAAAGCAAAGACCATTATATATAGTAAAAGAAGAAAAAATACTAGATAACAAGGAAATTGAAGTGGATGAAGAAGTTAAAATTAAAGCTTAAAGAAAATTATATTTATATATTCTCATTTATTGTTCCTATTATGTTAATGGTAGTAATTTATGCTCTAATAGGTATATACCCAACAGGAGATAAGACTATAGTAAATAGTGATATGTACTTACAATATGTTGGATTTTTAGGGCATATAAAAGATGTATTAAAAGGTGAGGCAAATCTATTTTATAGTTTTAGTAAGAGTTTAGGGGGAAATACTGTAGGGCTTTTTGCTTATTATATGTCAAGTCCTTTAAATTTAATTATAGGATTATTTCCAAAGGTTTATATTGCAGAGACTATAGTAGTTATAACATTAATAAAGATAGGTTTATCCTCATTAACATTTACAATATATTTAATACAAAGCTTTAAGAAAAAAGATATAAATGTAATTATGTTTTCTTTATGTTATTCTTTCATGGCATATAATATTAACTTTCAACTTAATATAATGTGGTTAGATGGAGTTGTTTTATTACCTTTAGTTATGTTAGGAATAGACAAGCTTATAAATGAAAATAAGTATAAGCTATATGTAATATCATTATTTATAGCAATAGTTTCGAATTATTATATTGGATATATGATATGTATTTTTTCAGGATTGTACTTTATCTATAAATTAATATTAAATAATAAGGTTAAATTAATAAAGCTAGATAAGGTTGCTTTAATAAAGCTAAGAAATTTTATAGGTGCATCTGTATTATCAGTTGCATTATCAGCATTTATACTTATTCCAACGGTACTATCATTAGGTTCAGGAAAAGCAAAGTTTAGGATTTTTCAAGAATCACCTAAACTAATGATGAGTTTAGATGAAGTAATTGCCCAACTTTTTATTGGAAACTATAGTTTGGGACAAATAATGGGAAATTACCCCAATATATATTGTGGAGTTATTATAACTGTATTAGGGATATTATATTTTTTAAATAAGAACATAAGTAGGAAAGAGAGAATTTTATCTGGAATATTTATGTTTGTACTTTTATTAAGCATTTTTATTAGTATATTGGTATTAATATGGCATGGGTTTGATTATCCAGTAGGATTTGAATATAGATTTTCCTTTTTAATATCGTTTTTAGGAATTGTTTTAGCTTATAAGGAGTTTATAAGTGGTGAAAATATATCGAAGTTAAAAATAGCTATAATAATTTTATTAGGTACGGTATGTACAGGATATATTTTATATGGTGATTATGAAGGGTTATCTCAATGGAACATATTATTAACATTTTTATTTTTTGTAGTCTATATAATTTTGATTAAGTTAGCTAATTGGATTAATCTTGATAAGTATGAGAAGTGGAATTTTAGTCTATCATTATATCCATGGATATATAAAATAGTTAAATTTAATAGATGTGCTGAAGGTGAAGTTAGGTATATCAATAAATCTATAAGTGATAGTCAGTGTGGAAAAGTTGATAATAATAGAAAAAGGCTAAGGTACTTAAAAAGAAGAAAAGTAGGACAAATCATAAATATATTAATTATGGCTATTGTTTTTATAGAATTAATTATTAATGCATATAGCTGTTTAAAGTTGAAAAGCTATGTATCAAGAGTACGTATATACAATTATATTAATGAAATGCAACTAATAGTTGATGAATTAAAAGAGAATATGGATAACTTTTATAGAATGGAAGAAGTTTTTGCTAATACGTATGATGATCCAATGCTATTAAATTATTATGGTATCACTCATTCAAGTTCAGCAAATGATAGAAATACTAGAAAGTTTATGACTAATATGGGGTTTAAGACAAGTAGTATTTTCGAGAAATATAATAGAGGAAGTCTTATTAGTATAGATTCATTATTAGGAGTTAAATATCAAATAGTATCAAAAAAATCTGAAAACTTTTCTGATAATCACTATACAGAAAATAGATATTATAAGAAGTTTTTAGAAGAGGGAGATTATATAGTTTATGAAAATCCACTTGCTTTACCTATAGCATTCATGGTTAATGATAGTTTGAAGAATGTAGCTACTACAGAAGTTAATACATTTGAATTGAATAATAGCATTTTAAGTTCAATGGTAAATGAGAAAAAGGTTATTAATAAATCGTTAAGCATAAAGGAAATAACATCTGAAAATTTAATTTCAACTATAAATGATGGCGAAGTATGTTATAAAAGAATGGATAATCAAAAGGAAGCAAGCATTACATTTGTAGTTGAGGCGGAAGATAATAATCCAGTTTATATGTTTTTAAAATCTAATGCATATGAAAGTGGAACTGGTAGTAGCAATCAAGTAAGAGTTTCTATTAATGGTGTTAGAAAATTTACTGAATTTGATAGTAGAAATTATAATGTGGAGTATATCGGGGAATTTAATAAGGGTGAAGATATAAGAATAGAGATTAATTTAAATACAAATAAACTATATTTAAAGGAATTGCAAATTTATTCTTGTGATGTTGATGAATTTGAAGAAGTTTATAATAATTTAAAGGAAAATATTATTAGTGATACTGATTATAGGGATGGTTATGTTAAAGGTAATATAAGTGTTACTGAGGATAAGACTTTGCTATACACTTCTATACCTTATGATGAAGGATGGACAGTAAAAATTGATGGTAAGAATGTTGAGTATGCAAGGATATTAGATGGATTGATTGGTGTGGATGTTGATACAGAAGAATTCAGTAAAGGGGAGCATGTTATAGAGTTTAAGTATAAGGTACCAGGTTTGATGGTGGGAATTATTATTTCTATTTTAGCTTTAGTAAGTTGGATAGCTTATGAGGTATTTATAAAGGTAGAGGACTACTACAATAATGAATATAGATTGAAAATGTAAGTATGAGCTTAGATGCAAATTAAATATATGAATTTGCATCTAAGTTTTTTTTATTAGCTTTATAAATTAGAAAATAATTATATAGAAGTAATACTAATATATAACAAAGTTTATTAATATGTGTAATTTATTTACTATATCTTATGTATTAAAATTAAATTATAAACCATTGAAATTTATGGGGATATTAGGTAAAAGGTATAGTTTACTTATATTTAATAGGTATAGATAAGTTATGATTAATTAATTTATCATTGAATAACTAGGTATTTTAAAATTTATTATTTTAATAAGTTAATTAATCATTATAGTAAATAATAAAGTTTGATAATAAAAAAAAGAGGTAAAGAGATTAACATTCATATATAAATTAGATATGTTAAGTATTATGTAATAGAGGAAGTTGGTAGGAAGTTTATAAAGCGTTAGTTTAATTTGATAAATTTATTTTTAATAAAAATAAATTTTAAATACCTTTATTAAAAATATAAAATATAAAATTCAAAGATTTGGAGGGGAAAAATAATGAAAGAGTGGAAGCAACCAAGTATTATTAGTATTGATATTTGTGAAACAATGGAGGCATCTGATTATATTAATATTTGTAATTGGAATGGTACAGTAACTTTTGGAAATGGAAATGAAGAATATACTGATCCAAATAAGAAACCAGAGCAACATCCAGATTGGGTTTGGTGCCATGTTCATAATAGATGGCATCCAAAGGATCATGGAAGTGTAGAGCAAACATCTTAATAAGAGTTTAAAGAGAATATTAGAAAAGTATAATAAGTTATCTAAATATTTAAGAATTAGATTAATAATATTCTAGTAATGGTAAAAATACAACTATGGTAATAAAAAAATCATCATAGTTGTATTTTTTATTAGTAAAATAAATAGTAGTATAAAACTATTTAGTAATTTAAAAGGTGAAATATGTATATAATAATCAAATATTATAAGTAGCCTAATTTTTACTATTTAAACTATAGTATATATACAATTTAAATATTTTAATGCCATTAATTTACATATGTGATTGGTGGTATTTTCTATTTTAATAATTATTTATTAAAGCTTTAATAAATTTTCAACACCTTACATTCACAAGTAATATAAATAAATTTAAAAAAATATAATTAAATTTGATAGTACTCATTTATATATAATTATAGTCAAAAAAACAAGCTATCTAGGATATATACCTAATCTTAGCGCATATCCAGATAGCTTTTTTAATTTACATTAATTCATTAGCAACTTCTAAAATACTTTCTCTACTAACTTGTCTTAAATGACCCTTTTCAAGCTTCATAATTCTATTACAAATATTAAGAGCAGACGGTCTGTGAGTTATAATAATACAAGTTGGCTTGCTAGGTAAAGAACGTACAGCTTTAAGAACATTAACTTCAGTTTCAGGATCAAGAGAAGCAGTAGCTTCATCAAGAATTAATATAGGTTTTATTCTTAAGAAAGATCTAGCAATTGCAATTCTTTGGGCTTGTCCTTCGGATATACCTACGCCTTTTTCACCAATCATAGTATCAAGTCCATCTTCAAGTTCATTAACAAAATCAATGGCACAAGCACTAGTTAATGCGGTTATAATTTCATCATCAGTAGCGTCAGGCTTACCATAAAGAAGATTACTTCTAATACTTCCAGAAAATAATGTATTACCTTGAGGTACATAAGAAATAAGATTTCTGAAGTTCCTATTCATATCCTTAACTAGATCATCCTCACTAAGGAGTACATTACCTTTAGTTGGGGTTATTAAAGATAAAATCAACCTAATCATAGTTGTTTTACCTTCACCAGATGGACCAACAAAAGCAAGTGTTTCACCAGATTTAATAGTTAAATTGATATCATTTAAAATATAATTGTCATCCTTATATGCAAAATAAACATTATCAAATATAATGTCAGGTCTATTAAAGAGGCATGCATCTTTATTAATGATATTATCTAATTTAATACTATCTAAAGCAACTTCTTTACTTGCAATATCATCAAGTTCCTTTTCATTGGCCATTTTTTCAACTGGAATAGCCTCTATTTCCATAAGTCTTTCTGCAGCAGCTATAGTAGAAATAAGACCAGGAATCATACTTGCTAAAGATGAAAATGGAGATTGCACTTTGCTATATAATTGAAGCATTCCTGTAAAGGTACCATAAGTAGATACCCCACTAGCTATGTTTAAAACACCCCATGTGAATATTGTAAAGTAAGCTAGAGATGAGCAAAAACTCATAGAAAGTGAAGTCATAACAGAAAGCTTAGTATTTCTCATTGCAATTCTATATTTATTATCTTGAATCTCAACAAGTCTGTGCATATTTATTTTTTCCATACAGAAAGTTTTAACAATCATTATATTTTGTATTGATTCTTGCATAAAAGATCTATATTTAACATCTTCTTCTTGAGCTTCTTTATATAAATCTTTAAGCTTTTTACTGAAAAATCTTCCTACTATAACTAAGAAAGGTCCTATAAATACTGCAACAAAGGCTATTGAAGGTGCCCATGTTATAAGAGTATAAAAGGATCCTACCAATGTAACAGTTAATGAAACAAGGCTTGGAATAGTTCCAAGAATAGCAGAACTAATATTGCTTACATCTGAAGTGACTCTTGTTAATAAGCTTACTGAGTGAAATTTACTTTGTTCAAGCCAGTCACTACACTGAATATGTTGATATATTTTTCTTTGAATATTTTGAGTAAGCTTTGTTGAGGAATGTGTGCTCATAAAAGATGTTACTGGTGATGATAGCATGCTAATTAATGTAATAACAAGCATTATAATTAGCCATTTTATAGTTTGATCTGAATCACCACTAATTGCTGAATCTATTAATGATTTTGAGACTGTAACGTTATATATTCCAAGTAAAGAAAAAATAACATTTACTATTATTGAAAATATTAAAAATGGGATAGCTGGTTTAGCATATTTGGCCATCCATTTTATCTTTATCCAAAGCTCTTTTGTTGGTTTTAACTTTTTTATGTTTTCCATGAGTTCCCCTTTCAATCTTATGTTAAGATGTAAATATTGCTTTATTGATATTTTAACATTTAAGTAAAAAACTTACAATAAACTAAATTAAAATAGTAAAAGTTAAAGAGAAATAAAAGGTATGAAATATAAAAATGAAGATATATAAATTTTCAAATAAAAATTACTTTATTATGGAAATGAAATTGAAAAAAATATGTAAAATTGTAGTATTATATGTTATTATATAATTAAATAGTTAGGATGCAAATAATAGTTAATGAGGTGAAAAATTGATCTTTACAAAAAGGATGAATTTCAAATTGGTAGCAATAGGATTCATATTTATAACGCTATTAATATTTATTAATGGAGTTTTAATGAATTTGGGGCTAAAAAAGAGTATAGAAGTTACTTGTACTGCTCATTATGAAGCGGTAGATAAAGAAATTCGCTCTGATATTGAGTTACTAAAACAAGTTGTTGGCAAGCTTGCAACTAGTGATAAGATAGTTGAAATTCTAGAAGATAATAGAACAGTTAGTGATATAAGTGTTGAAGAAAAAAAACAAGTTATTAGTGAGTTAGAAAATTTCCAATCATATTTAGAAAATTTTACATTTCTACATACCATAAATATAGTTAGCAAACCAAGTAAATACATATTTAGAAATCAAGGATTTAATAGTGACTATGATATAATGGAAAGATCATGGATGAAAGATGAGTATTTAGATAATAAACAGGATAGCATTATTACAGATATTCATAATGATATTTATACTGGAAAAAAGTCTTTTTCAATAGTAAATTTTATTTATTCTCCAAATGATGGTGAATTTTTAGGCGCAGCTATTTTAGATGTATATCTTGATGATTTAATTAATAGTTTGGAATCAGATTTCTATATGGGGGACCTTAATACATATATTCAATTAGATGATAATACATATTATAGTAAAAATGGAATCATAAAAGAAATAGATAATAGTAGTAGCAGTCATGTGAAGAAACTATATAATCCAATTGGCAATGAAAGTGATATTTATTTTCAATTTAATAAAAAATCTATTGCCTATTATAAAGAAATGAAAAGGATTAATGGAATTAGAATTATAATCTTTTCTTTTGCTGGATTTATATTTGTACTAGCTTTAATTCGTATGATTAAGGTAGCATTTAGACCAGTTATTAAATCTTTAGATAAATTAAAGGTGTTATTAAGTAATTTAGATAAAAATAATATTGATTTAGAAAATATTGATGAGTTTAAACAATTAGAGCTTATTTCAAATTCTTTAAGTAAGTCTTTTGATAAGAAAATTCAAACTTTAATTTATTATGATGAATTGACTAAATTGCCAAACAGGAAAATGTTACATTTATTATGCAGTGAAATGATTAAGTGTAATTCTGAATTTGCACTTATATTTATTGATTTGAATAGGTTTAAATATATCAATGATGTTTTTGGACATAGTGCTGGTGATGAATTATTAATTAGTTTTAGTGATAGATTACAAAAAGTTTTAGACGAAAAAGGAATTGTAACGAGATATTCTGGGGATGAATTTATTATTATTTATCATTCTTATGAAGGAAATGAAGAGCTTCAGAAGTTTTATAATGAAAAGTTACTTGCAGAATTCAATGAACCTATAGAGTTTAATAATACTAAAATAATAGTTGAATTTTCTGCAGGAGTTGCTGTTTATCCAAAGGATGCAGAAACATTTAATGATTTAATTGATAAAAGTGATTTTATGATGTATTCTGCAAAGGAGAATTTCAAAAATCAAAAGCTTGTATTCTTTAATGATGATATGTATAGTAATATAATTAAGATTGAAAATATTAAGGAACAGCTTAAAAGTGCAGTTGATAATCATGAGTTTGTTTTATATTATCAACCTATAGTAAATGAAGATAAGATAGTTAAAAAGGTTGAAGCACTTATTAGATGGAACAATAAAGAACTTGGATTTGTTTCGCCAATGGATTTTATACCTTATGCAGAGGAATCAGGAGAAATTGTTAAGATAGGTTATTGGATAATAGAAGAAGTATTTAAGAATTTAAATGAATTTAAAAATGGCCAAGAGAATATTCAAATTAGTATAAATGTATCTCCGATTCAGCTTATGGAATTTTATTTTGCCGAAAATGTTAAGGAGATTGCAAATAAGTATAATGTTGATTTATCACAAATTTGCTTTGAAATTACTGAATCTGTAGTTTTAGAAGAAAATATTATTGTTTATGATAATATACATTTACTTGATAATTTTGGAGCTAAGCTTGCTCTTGATGATTTTGGAACTGGTTATGCATCTTTCAGTTATTTAAAGAAGTATAATTTAAATATTCTTAAAATTGATAAGATATTTATTGATGGTGGAAAAAATATTGATTATAAGATAGTTAATAATATAAAAAATATTGCTCATTTATTAGATATGAAAACTGTAATTGAAGGTGTTGAAACTGAAGAACAGTTTAATACTTTAAGTGAAATAGGATGTGATTATTTCCAAGGATACTATTTCTCTAAGCCAGTACCTCTAGATGAATTAAAGAAAGCCTTAAGTTGTGATAGGACTGGAACCGGTGACAATTTCTAAGTGATAAGATTAAAGGGTCTGGAAAATAAGAAGTGGCATATGAGAAACTTAGCAAGTGGCAGGCTTAGGATGGGGATTTTGGCTAACTAAATTAAAAATTTAGAGTGTTAAAAATGAAACTCATTATCCTAAAGCCCAGGAGTAAGTTCTACTGACTAAATCGAAGATTTAGAGTATCACTTAAAAAAGCAGGTACAAAATAGTAAGATTATTTTGTACCTGCTTTTCACTTTGAGGTGCTAACTAAAACAAAGAGTTTTGTTTGCCGTTTTGTTGTTGAATAGTTTCTTTGCTCTTATTATTCAAGCTTCCAAGAGGACTGTTAAAACTATTTAGAGGATTAGGAAGTTCGGTATTGCTAGAAGGTGTAATCCCTCTAATTCTTTTTTTCTTATCATTAGTTTTAGCCATGACATATCTCCTTTAATTAATACCTAGCTTAAATGGCAAGTAGTTTATAAGTTAGATATCAGAATCGTCGTAAAGATCGCCAATATAGTCAAATTCGCTATAAGCGATATTATTAACTACAATTGGATCAGCTTCAGATTTTGAAGTATCTGTATCCGATTTTATTGACGAATTATTTACTAATGATTCGCTGGCAGGATCATAATAACTTCTTACGTGTGGCAAATAAACGTTAGACTTATCCTTCAAGATTATCCCTCCTCGAATTTTATTTGGATAAGGTTTAGTTTATCTGATGGCTAGCTTATGTAACACTTCCACCTGTTGAGTTGGAAGATAACAACAGTTAGCCATTAGATAATGAATTCTAACTTCAAGATGAAGTTTTAACTCCATCTTAAGATAAGAATTCAGTTTATATTTTCGATAGCCTAAGAAAATATATTCCTAACCATATTAGTATTATTTGATGGACAGGTAATAAATATACTTGGATATATGAGGAAAAGGTTAGCAAATAAAATCTGAAAAATAGTCACTTAATAATAAATAAATATAATTGTTTTTATTATAGCTATAGGATAAAATAGGAATGAATTTAAAATAAAATGTTTATAGTGGAATTTTGATATAAAAGGAGAGTAAAGTGATGTATCCAATAAGATTTGAGAACCTTTATTATGATAAAATATGGGGCGGAAGAGATTTAGAAGAATTTAGAACAAATTTACCACAAGGTGATATTGGTGAGAGCTGGGATATTGCTTGTCATCCAAATGGAACAGGAATAGTTGCAAATGGTGAATTAAAAGGAAAGTCATTTACTGAAATAATTGAAGAATTTGGTCATTCATTAGTTGGTACTAAGGTTAGCACAGAAAAATTCCCTTTATTAGTTAAGTTAATTAATTCAAGAGAAAAACTTTCTGTACAAGTACACCCAGGTGATGAATATGCTAAGAGAGTTGAAAATGAATTTGGTAAAACTGAAGCTTGGTATGTTGTTGCAGCTAAGCCAGGAGCTAAATTGATCGTTGGGACAAAAAACTGTGATAAAGCTGTATTTGCTAAAGCAATTGAAGAAGGAAAGTGTGAAGATTACTTAAATGTTGTTGATGTTAAAAAAGGTGATTGTTTCTTAATTAATAGTGGACTAGTTCATGCTATTTGTGAAGGATTAATAATTGCTGAAATTCAACAAAATTCAGATGTAACATATAGAGTTTATGATTATGGAAGACCAAGAGAAATTCATGTTGAAAAATCTCTTGATGTAATTAACTTTGATTTAGAAGCAGCAAATTTATCTAATAACGAAGTTGTTAAATTTGATGGATTCTCAAAGGTTGATTTTTGTGAAAATAAGTATTTTGGAATGAAGAAAATCAATGTTGAAAGTGAATGGGCTGATTGTAGCAATGAAGAAAAGTTCTTCATTTTGACATGTGTTGAAGGTAATGGAACTATCGAAGGTGAAGGTTTCTCAGAAGAAATCAAAATGGGAGATAGTTATTTAATTCCAGCTAATTTAGGAAAGTATGTTGTAAAAGGAAATGTTGAAGTAATTAAAAGTTACCCAATGTAATTTTTATAAGTCCACTAAATGAAAACACAATTTATAAAATTACCTACATATAAATTATAGAATAGTATAATATATATGTAGGGATATCATAAAATAGCAAAAATTGTCGTTGAAAAATATAATAGTTATGGTATAATTAAATTTCTCAAGGATACGAATAAAAAAATGAAATTTTATATAAATATTTGGAGGAATTGCCGATGCCAGTAAGAATTGCTATACTAGGTGGACCAAGATGTGGGAAAACAACATTAATTCAACAATTATATGTAGATTTAAAAATCAGAGATATAAATGTAGGAGTTGCTACAGAATATAGTACTGATTATTTAAGAGATAAGGGAATGATTGAATCAATTTCAGAACAATATGGAATTTACTTAGGTCAATTACATTTAGAAAAGAGCTTAGATTCACATGATTATGCAATAACTGACTATGCTACTTTTGTACCTTACATATACGGAAGATTAATGCTTGGAGATAAAACGAGAACTAAGAAAGAAATTGAAATCTTAAATGATTTATATAGCTTAGCAATCAGAGATCTACCACAATATGATCACATTTTCTTTGTACCAAGAGAATTTGGTTACAAGAAAGATGGAGTTAGATGGCAAGATGAAGAAGTTGCACAAATGGTAGACAAGGCTATCTTAGGATTCTTAGATGCTGAAAATGTTAAGTATTCAGTAATTAAGGGATCAACTAAGGAAAGATCTGAACAAATTATGAAAATTGTTGGAATCAACAAGGAAATTGTACAACCTGTTAAGGTTAAGGAAGTTGTAGAAAAGTAATTTTATTAAACGAATATATTTTTAAAATTAATGATAATTTTAAAATGTTAAAAGGTGGGGAAATCTATATTTTTATAGATTTTAACCGCCTTTTTTTATTTTTTAGAAAATTATAAAAAGTCAGAATCTACGGATAACCTTGTGACGTCAGTAAAACTAATATCCTACGAAATAAATTTTTTATGCTTTAGGAATTTATAAGGTAGTTTTTTATTTTATTATTATAATTTTATATATAGTATTATCTAGCATATGAGTCTGTTATATCAAAATGTTGTTAACAACATTTTGATATAACAGACTCATATAGTTTTTTACTAAATATAATAATAAGTAAATATGGAATATAGAATTTGGGTTAAATATAAGAACTATAGCATAAAAAAGAAATAGATTTTAATTTCAGTTATAAGTGTTAGAAAGTGATTTATATGTGAGTAAGTGTAGAAAAGTATTATATTTCTTTGAAAATGAAAAAATGATAGTAGTAATCAATTACATTGCAATGAGTAAGCTTATTTGTAATCTTTTTATATGTTTTAATAGCTTGACTATAAAAAATAGCAATGATAGAATACATAGTATGCTATGTATTGAGGAGGATAAAAAAATGCATAACTTTGATCCTAAAGAACATATTGGATTAATGATTAAATTTCTAAATGGGAAAATTAGTAATAAAATTAATAAAAACCTTGCGGAATTCAATTTAACAGGAGTACAACATGAGATTATATGTTTTATAGATAGAAACGAAAGTCAAAGAGATGTATTTCAAAAAGATATTGAAAAGTGTTTGAAATTAACGAATCCTACTGTAACAGGCATAGTAAAACGACTAGAAGAAAAAGAAATGATAGCAAGGGTTCCAAGTGAACAAGATGCTAGATATAAATGTCTTCATGTAACTGAAAAAGGAAAAGAAGTTATATGTAAAAGCTTTAAGTTTGGTGCAAACAATATTGAAAAGCAACTATCTAAAGGAATGACTGATGAAGAAGTAAAAATGTTTAAAGATTTATTATATAGAGCATTAAAGAATATGGAGGAGTAAAATCCTCTTATTTTTAAGTGTATATATAGCTAACTATGTATTGTTAAATTATTGATAATGTTTAGAAATAGCTATATTTTCAAATGTTAATAACATCAATGCGGATTTTAAGTTAATGTAATAAAAAAGTTATCGCATAACAAATCGGCAGATAGTGTTTATATAAAAATTAAAAAATTATTATAAAGAGGTGAAATATATGATTAAAAAATTAGCTCCTTATATGAAAAAATATAAGACACCATTAATATTAGGTGTTTTATGTGCGGCATTAGAAGCTACTTTTGAATTATTAATCCCATTAGTAATGGCACAAATAGTAGACGTTGGGATTTCTACTGGGGATACAGGATATACAATAAAAATGGGATTATTAATGCTTGTAATGGCAGCTATTTCTTTAAGTTTTGGTATTGGATTATCAAAATTTTCAGCTATAGCAGGACAAGGATTTGGTGCAGAACTTAGACAAGCTGAGTATGAAAAAATACAAACTTATTCTTTCAAGAATATTGAAAAGTTCAGTACTGCATCTTTAATAACAAGACTGACTACTGATATTACAATGATACAAAATTCATTAACAATGGGTATTAAACTCTTAGTTAGAGCGCCTATGATGCTTATTGTTGCATGTATTTTATCTGTTGCAATTAGTCCACAACTAGCAATGATTTTCTTAGTATCTATGCCAGTTCTTATAATTTCAATTGGATTAATCATCAAAAATGTTAAGCCAAGATTTGAAGCTATGCAAAAGAAGATTGATAACTTAAATACTACTGTACAAGAAAATCTAATTGGGATTAGAGTTGTTAAATCTTTTGTAAGACGTAATAAGGAAAAAGAGAAATTTAAGAAGAGTAATGATGAATTATTACAAGCTTCTGAAGGTGCTTTTGGTATAGTTGTTTTAAACATGCCAATTATGCAAGCTGTTGTATTTGCTAGTATTATAGGTATTCTTTGGTTTGGTGGAAATATGGTTCATGCAGGAACATTAACTGTAGGTAAGCTTACAAGCTTCATGACTTATTCTTTCCAAATACTAATGTCTCTTATGATGCTTTCTATGGTTCTTATGATGCTTTCAAGATCAGTTGCATCTGCAACACGTATTATTGAAGTTTTAGAAGAAGAATCAGATATTAAGGATCCAGCTTCACCTATAACTGAAGTTAAGAGTGGAGAAATTGAATTTAGAAATGTTAACTTTAAGTATGAAGATGATAGTGATGAAAACAACTTAGAAGGAATTAACATTAAGATTAAATCTGGTGAAACAGTTGGTATTATTGGTAGCACAGGTTCAGGTAAGACGAGCTTAGTTCAACTTATTCCAAGACTTTATGATGCAACTGAAGGTGAGGTTTATGTTGGAGGAGTTAATGTTAAAGACTACCATATTGAAACTTTAAGAAATGAAGTTGCAATGGTTCTTCAAAAGAATACATTATTCTCTGGAACTATTAAAGAAAACCTTATGTGGGGTAATGAAAATGCTACAGATGCTGAAATTGAAGCTGCAGCAACATCTGCATGTGCTGATGAATTTATTAATATACTTCCAGGAAAATATGATATGCACTTAGAACAAGGTGGAGTTAATGTATCTGGTGGACAAAAACAAAGACTTTGTATAGCTAGAGCAATATTAAAGCAACCTAAGGTATTAATCTTAGATGATAGTACAAGTGCTGTTGATACTGCTACTGATGCAAAGATTAGAGCGGCATTTGCTAATGATTTAAAAGATACAACAAAGATTATAATTGCTCAAAGAGTTAACTCAGTTGCTACTGCAGATAAGATTATCGTTATGGATGATGGTAAGATAAGTGCAATTGGTACTCATGAAGAGTTAATGGAAAATAGTGAAATTTATAAGGATGTATACAAATCTCAACAGGAAGGGGTGGGTTTACGTGAGTAAGAATAAGAATGAAATGCCAAGACAAGAAAGCAATAATTCTCAAGGGCAAGGATCACACGGTGCACCTGGAAAAGGTGGCAAAAAACCAGGACCTCAAAAGCCTAAGAATATAGGAAAAACAATAAAAACTTTAATGCATTATGTTGGAAGATATAAAGCATTATTAGCTTTAGTTATAATATTAATAGTTATAAATTCATTTGCAATGGTTGCAGGATCATATTTCTTAAAGCCATTAGTAAATAATTATATATTACCAGGTGATTTTACTGGACTAGCTAAGATGTTAGCACTACTAGGAACTATATTTGGAATTGGTGCCCTTGCCTCTTATGGATATTCAAGAATTATGGTTCATATAGGTCAGAACACTATTAGTAATATAAGAACAGATTTATTTAATAAGATGCAAGAATTACCTATTAAGTACTTTGATAGAAATACTCATGGTGACTTAATGAGTTTATATACTAATGATATAGATAATATTGGTGAAGCTTTAAATAATAGTTTAACAAATATTTTAGCTTCAGGACTTACATTCATTGGAACAATAGTAATGATGGCAGTTTTAAGTCCAGTGTTAATACTAATAACAATAACATTCTTAGCTGTAATGATATTTGTTATAAGTAAAGTTGGTGCTAAGAGTAAATATTACTTTGGATTACAACAAAAGAATATTGGTAAATTAAATGGTTACGTTGAAGAAATGATAGAAGGACAAAAAGTTATTAAAGTATTCTGTCATGAAGAAGAAGCAATTGAAGATTTCAAGAAGCATAATGAAGAGTTAAGAGTTGCTTCAACTGGAGCTCAAACATTTGGTGGATACATGATGCCAATGCTAGGTAATCTTTCTCACATGAATTATGCTGTAACTTGTTGTATTGGTGGTTTAATGACAATAGCAGGTGGTTTTGATATTGGGTCATTAGTGTCATATTTACAATATACAAAACAAGTTTCAAATCCGATAGCACAAGTATCTCAACAAGTAAATATGATATTAGCAGCCCTTGCTGGTGCTGAAAGAATATTTACAGCTTTAGATGAAGAAGTTGAAGTTGATGATGGTAAGGTTACTTTAACTAGAGTTGAAGTTAAAGAAGATGGAACTTTAGTTGAAACTGAAAAATATACAGGACACTGGGCTTGGAAGATTCCAGCTTCAGTTGTTGCTAAGATGAATAACAGTGAATATGGTGAATCAGCATTAGAAATGGCTGCAACAGTTTCTGGTGTTAATGATATATCAGATTCAAGATTAGAAACAGCAGTGGAATTAACTGATGAACCTATATTAAGAGAGCTTACTGGTGATGTTAGATTCAAGAATGTAGTATTTAGATATAATGAAGAAAAAACTGTATTAAAAGATATAAGTTTATTTGCTAAGCCAGGTCAAAAAATTGCATTTGTTGGTTCAACTGGTGCAGGTAAAACAACAATTACTAACTTAATAAATAGATTCTATGAAATCAATTCAGGAACAATAACTTATGATGGAATTGATATTAAGGATATTAAGAAGGACGATTTAAGAAGATCACTTGGAATAGTTCTTCAAGATACGCATCTATTTACTGGAACAATTGCTGATAATATCAGATATGGTAATTTATATGCAACTGATGAAGAAGTTAAAGCAGCTGCTAAGCTTGCAAATGCTCATACATTCATTAAGCATTTACCACATGGATATGATACAGTAATTACTGGTGATGGTGAAGGATTATCACAAGGACAAAGACAGTTACTTGCTATTGCCAGAGCTGCAATTGCTAATCCTCCAGTTTTAATAATGGATGAAGCGACAAGTTCAATCGATACTAGAACAGAAAAACTTATTGCAGAAGGTATGGATAAGCTTATGGAAGGAAGAACTGTTTTCGTAATTGCTCATAGACTTTCTACTATTAAGAATTCTAAAGCAATCATGGTTCTTGAACATGGTGAAATAATTGAAAGAGGAGACCACGATTCTTTATTAGAACAAGGTGGAAGATACTATCAATTATATACAGGAAAAGCTGAATTAGATTAGATAAAGATAAGTGCCACTATGATTAACTAGAGATTTAGATTAATCATAGTGGTGTTTTTATTTCTAGCTTTATTTATCAATAAAAAATTATACAAGTTTATTTAATAGAGAATTCTAAGATTACGTATTAAATAAATTATAATTTTGGAATTATATAAAAAGTAAAAATTTATAATGATTATGTTTATTAAGAGAAATAGAAGGTAATAATCACAAATGGTGATGAATTATGTATGAGAGATATAAAATCTTAATAAAAAATGCTCCGGAAAGTGTAACAAATATAAATTCCAAATTTAATGTTATTAAGGGGAACGAAAACAATAATAAAAAATGTCCTTATTGTGATAGTAATAAGATTATCAAGTTTGGATTTTATAAGGGAATCCAAAGATATAAATGCAATAACGATGAATGTGGAAGAACATTTAGTGGTGATAGTAATAATCCATTTAGATGTTCTAAAAAGTTTAAGGATAACTGGGAAGAATATTTCAATCTTATTACTAAGGGGCTATCTTTAAGAGAGTGTGCAAAGAAAATGAATATAACTATAGTGACATCTTTTTTCTGGAGACATAGATTTTTAAATGATTTAAAAGAACGAAATTACATTGCAAAGATTGGTTCATATGTTGAGCTAACAAAGATGGTTACACTTGAAAATTTTAAGGGGGATAGAAAATATCATGGTGAGAAAAGAGATAAAATTATAGTTATAAATGCATTAAATAATTATAATGATGTTCTTCCTATAATTGCTGGAAGATCTTTTTTTGGATTTTATGAAATAAGAGATAATCTCATACCTAGATTAGATAAGCATGCTTATGTAGTTGGATATACAGATTCTAGACTTAAATTATTTTCTAAAGCGTTTAATGAAATTAATAAGAGAAAGTTGGATAATGAAAATATTTCAAGGATGGATATTATGTACTCTATTAAAGTTAAAAAATGGCTTAGCAAATTTAAAGGGGTAGCCAGTAAGTATTTAGATCATTATTTGAGTTGGAGAGTTTTTGAATATAAAAATAATAGTGAAGATAGAAAAGATAGTTTTTTTATAAAAACGTCTAACATTGATATTAATATAAAAGCAGAAATTAATACATATTCATCATGGAATAACATAAAAGCAAAGGTTATATCGGTATAATTATAATTTAGAAATGCGTTATTTATAATGATATATTTAAAGAATATACATGTAGTTATAAAATATTGGATTAATTCCAAAAATAAGAACAATATTAACAAATATGGGATTAAATATGTGGATAAAAATAACATTGGTGTGGATAAATTTTGAAAAATATAAGAGAATAGTATAAAATTTTAATAATCCACATATAGAAATGATTTTGTGTGAATTGTTTTCTAGTGCCTGTGGATAATTTTTCGATTTAAACTATTATTATTTTAATAATAGTTTATTTGTGGTATGTTATTCTTAAAAACTATTTTATAGGGACGAGTCATTATTATACAATCCATAGATTATCTAGTCAATAGTATAATGATTAATTAGTATAGAGGTCTGTTATATCAAAATGTTGTTAACAACATTTTGATATAACAGACCCCTATGTGAGTAAATGTATTATAGCTAACCTTGCTTAATAAATATTATAATTAATAAATTATAACGTAATGTATATAAATGAAATAAGTTATTTTAACAACTTAACTATTAAATTAAAATATATAAAGTTAAAATCCTTTAAAAATTAAAATTATTATCATATAGAGCTATTTTGAAATTGATAAAGTTTTTTATATCAATTTTTAAAATAGCTTTTAACTTTATTACATAAAAAATAATTCAAATTTAATATATAAGAGTTTTTAATCAATATTATTCCTAAAAAACTTTATTTATTGTAATTTTTTCTAATAAGCCTATTATATTTTCTTAAAAAATTAATATTAAAGGTCATTTTTTAGGATGAATGCAAATATAGATTATAAAAAAGGGGGGAAATGAGTTTGCTAGTAACTTTAATTGATAATAATAAAAGCTTTGATTATGTACTTCCTAAAAAAGTGGCTGGAAAATACATAATAAATACTAAAGATGATGAGGAGAAATTAAAGCCACTAATTATTGTTGAAGAAGAAGAGGGAAAATGGGTTTTAAAGTCAAATAAAAATGCATTCTTAAAAGATAATCAAGATAATTTATTAGTAAAAATAAAATTACAGCCATCAAACATATATAAAATATTCAAAAAAGATTCTACATTTGCTTCTTTAATTGCCTTAGATGAGTGTGATGAAACTCATAGATTTAAATCATATAAAGTAAATACAGATATAATAAAAATAGGAACATCTAAAGAATCTAATATACTTTTTAGAAGCAAATTAGTTTCTGAAAATCACTGCTATATAAAATATAGTAAAAATTATAGTGAAGCAGTAATTATAGATAATAGCAGTGATAACGGGGTCTATGTAAATGGAGAAAAGGTGACGGAGAAAAGGCTTTTAATAGGCGATGTAGTTTATATAATGGGATTAAAAATAATATATAACGGAAATATATTATCAATTAATAATCCTAATAATTCTGTTACTATTGATGAAATAGATTTTACTTTAATTAAAAGACCTGTAACAAAAAATATGGCTGAAGACATATTAGATGAAATTGAAGAGGAAGTTATAGAAGAGGATATATTTTTTAGGTCACCAAGATTTAAAAATGACATAAAGAAAAGAGAGTTCAAGATAGATTCACCACCACCATCAGAAAAGGTTGAAGATGTACCAGTAATGTATATGTTAGGACCAGCTATTACTATGGGAATGGCAAGTCTTATTACAAGTATAGTTTCAGTTCAAAATGTTATAAGCAATGATGGAGATATTAAAGAGGCTTTACCTATGATTTTAATGTCTTTTAGTATGATAATTGGTACAGTTTTATGGCCAGTTTTGACAAAGAGACATGAAAAGAAGAAGAATTTAAGTAAAGAAAAAATAAGGGAAGAAAAATATAAAAAATATATAGAAAAAATAAGAAATGATATTCAAGAAGAAGCTGAGAAGCAAAGGAGAATATTATATGCTAACAATATTTCAATTTATGAATGCATCGAAATGATATCAAATAGAGACATAAATATTTGGGAAAGAATAATTGAGCATAATGATTTTGCTAAAGTGAGACTTGGAGTAGGAAACATACCATTGGAAGCAGATTTTAAATATCAAGAAAAGAAGTTTTCATTACAAGATGATAAATTACAAGATGAATTATATAGATTAATTGATGAACCTAAAATTCTGCAATCAGTACCAATTACAATATCATTACTTGAGGAAAAGGCAAGTGGAATAATTGGAGATAGAGAAAGTGCAAAGTTTTTTATTAAATCATTAATATTTCAATTAGCAACACTTCAAGGTTATGATCAGTTAAAATTTATATTTTTGTATGATGAAGAAGAGGAAACGGATTGGGCATTTGCAAGGTGGCTTCCACATTCATGGAATGAAGATAAGAGTATTAGATTTATATGTACAAACATAAAGGATGTAAAGGAAATATCGCTTAGTATAGAAAAATTAATAATCCAAAGAAAGACGAGTAATTCTCATGGAAAAGAGAAGATAATACCTCATTATATTATATTTTCTATGAGTAAAGGTTTAGAAATAAGAGCTGAATTTATTAAATCAATATTAGAGGAAAATGAAAATTTAGGATTTAGTATAGTTAGTTTATATGATGAAATAAGAAGTTTACCTAAGGAATGTTCTACAGTTATAGAGGTTACGGATACAGTAGCTCAAATATATGATAAAGATGACATTACGGGAAAATATATAGAATTTAACATGGAGATTGATAGGGATTCGGATTATGAGAAGTTAGCAAAGGAATTATCTAATATTAATCTTAATGAAGAAAAAAACAAAAATACATTGCCAGAAATGATAACATTCTTAGAGATGTTTAAGGTGGGGAAAATAGAACATCTCAATATATTAGAAAGATGGCAGGAAAATGATCCTACTAAAACAATTGAAACTGAAGTTGGAGTGGACACTATGGGAGAAGTGTTTAAATTAGATTTACATGAAAAGTTTCATGGACCACATGGGTTAATTGCTGGAATGACTGGGTCTGGTAAAAGTGAATTTATAATGACATTTATACTTTCTTTAGCAATTAACTATCATCCAGATGAGGTTGCATTTATTTTAATTGATTATAAAGGTGGAGGGATGGCAAATGCTTTTACAAACTTGCCACATATTTCTGGAACAATAACAAATTTGGATGGAGCAGCAGTTAAGCGTTCATTAATATCTATAGAAAGTGAATTAAAGAGGAGGCAATCTATATTTTATAAAGCAAGTAAGCAAACTCAAATAAGTAATATTGATATATATAAGTATCAAAAATTATATAGAGAAGGTAAGGTTAATGAACCGTTATCACATTTATTTATTATATCTGATGAATTTGCAGAGCTTAAAGTTCAACAGCCTGAATTTATGGAGCAACTTATAAGTGCAGCCAGAATAGGTAGAAGTTTAGGAGTTCATTTAATTCTTGCAACACAAAAACCAGCAGGTGTTGTTGATGATCAAATTTGGAGTAATTCTAGATTTAGAGTTTGTTTAAAGGTTCAAGAAAAAGCGGATAGTATGGATGTAATAAAAAGGCCAGATGCTGCTGAGATAGCTGAAACAGGTAGATTCTACTTGCAAGTAGGTTTTAATGAATTATTTGAAATGGGACAATCAGCGTGGTCAGGAGCTCCATATTATCCAACTAATAAATTTGAAGCTGATAAAAATGAAAATATAACTGTTATAGATAATATAGGAAGAGTATTAAGAAGTACAAAGATAGATAAAAAAGCAAAATCTATCAAAAATCCTCCAAAGCAAATAGACGAAATAGTAAAATATATTATCAAAATTGCAGATGAAGAAAATATAAAAGCAAGACCAATATGGCTTGAACCAATAAAATCGGTAATTTATTTAGATGACATAAAAAATAAATACAACATTAAAGATATTAAGTATAAGTTTAATCCTGTAGTTGGAGAGTATGATGATCCTGTAACACAATCTCAATATGCAATGACAATACCTATTTGTAAAGATGGTAATGTAATTATTTATGGAGCTTCAGGTAGTGGTAAAACTACATTTATTACAACTATTATTTATTCGTTACTTGAGGGACATAGCCCTGAAGAGATTAATATTTATATTTTAGATTTTGGATCTGAAATATTAAGAGTATTTGAAAAAGCACCTCATGTTGGAGAAGTTTTATTATCTTACGAAAATGAAAAGATAAATAATTTATTCAAAATATTATATTCAGAAATAGAAAAAAGAAAGAAATTATTTGTTGAATTTGGTGGAGATTATAATTCATATATAAAAAATAGTGGCAGTACTATAGAAGCATTATTAATAATTATAAATAATATTACAGCATTTACTGAAGCCTATGAAGAGTTATCAGACAAGTTAGCTTATTTAATAAGAGAATGTACAAAGTATGGAATTTATTTTGTTACAACTGTACCAAATATAAATGGAATAAGATATAAATTAGCTGAAAATTTTAAATACGTATATTCACTACAACTTAATGATAATAGTGAATATGTATCGATACTTGGGCAAACTGATGGCGTTATTCCAGCAAAATATAAGGGAAGAGGTATATTTAAAGTTGATAATGTATATGAATTCCAAATAGCACTTCCTTTTAAAGATTTAGATAATACATTTGAATTAATAAGAAGATATTGCAATAAATATAGCAAGGAATGGAATGGTAAAGTAGCAAAGAAGATTCCTGTATTACCTAAAAAAGTTGATTTAATATTCTTTAAAGATGAAATAGCAAGAAATCAAGTAAATCAAGTAAATGAAGTAAATCAATTTAATAAGGTTCCAATTGGAATAGAAAAGAGTACATTAAAAACTTTATATTATGATTTTGATAAAGAATTTATAACGGTAGTTTTATCACAAGATCAAAGTAAAAATAGCTTTGCTCAAGGTTTAGCAGAGGTTATTTCAAATTGCATAGATTGTAGATATAAAGAAGGAGAAGAAGCTATAAATGAAATAATGCCAAGTAACAGTAATGTAATAATAGCAAACAGCAATGATAAGGTAACATTAGAGATAAATGATGCAGAGATAAATGATGTAGATGATAGTATAAAGATTGGATATAAACCTATAGAAAAAGATTCAATAATTGTAAATAAAGCAGAAGAAATTATAAAGAAGCAATATGAATCTATAGAGAAAGATGAAGTAATAGTGATAGATGCAATTAATTCTTTTATTGATGATGATAATAAGAAATATAGATATATTAATGATTCTTCTCAATTTGAAGATATAGCAGTTGAATTATTTAACACATTAGTAGAGAGACATAAAGCTATTAAAAATTCAAAGGAATGTAGAAATAATAAACTAAAAGAGGATGTAAGTAATAAAATAAAAGAGAATGTAAGTAAGAGGGTAAAAGAATATGAAAGTAATAAGGTGAAAAGAGAGAGTCTTAATAGACAAGAGGAAGTCAGCATTAAAGCTTTAAAGTATAAAAATATAAAATGTATAATCAATTCATTTAGTGAATTTTATAAATATCTATCAGCAGATGGAAAAGATAAAGTTAATGTATTTATGTTAAATGGTAAGGTGGAATATAATATAAACTTTATCATAATTGAAGATATTAATAATTTAAATTCATTTGTATATGAAGAGTGGTTTAGTAAGCATGTTTCATTAAATAATGGAATTTGGATAGGAAATGGTATTTCAGAACAATATCATTTAAAACTCAATAAGATTTCTAAAGAAATGTATTCAGATATTGGAGATGACTTTGGTTATGTAATAAATGATAGCAAGGCTAAGTTAACTAAGCTACTTACAAGTATTAATAATATACAGGGGGAATAGTTATGGATAAAGTTCTAATAGATATATTTTTACCTGCTATTAATAGAAGTTTTGAAGTTTATATACCATTGGATTCAAAGTTTTATGAGATAACACCCTTAGTTTCTAAAATGCTAAGTGAATTATCTAACGGATTATTTATTTCAGGTGATGATTCAATTTTATATGAAAGAAAAACCGGAAATATATTAAATATAAATATGTCAGCTAGGCAGTTAAATATTAAGAATGGGGACAATTTAATGTTGTTATAAGATACAGTTAATAATGATATCTAATATCATTAATTAATAGGTTTAATGATATTAATATATATAAATCTTATAGATATGAAGGGGTGGCTATATATGGCAAAAATTATGGTTGATCCAACTAAATTAGAATTAGTTGCAAGTAAGATAGAAGAGCAAGCAGCTGATTATTCAAAGTTATATCAACAACTATTTACAGAGGTGGAAGCAATGGGGAAAGCATGGCAAGGGGCAGATAATATTGCTTATACAACTCAAATTGAAGGATTTAGAGAGGATTTAAATAAAATCAAGCAGGTATTAGATGAATATTCTTCTTTTTTAAGACAAAGTGCAAAAGTATATAAGAGTACCCAAGATGAAGTAATAAGTAAAGCAAAAACTTTAACAAATAAATAAAGAGAGGTTATTAAAATGGCTATAGAAGGAATTAGTATTAGTTTAGAACAAGTTTTGGAAACAGCAAGAAATATAAAATCATTAAATACTCAAATAGTAACAAGGTTAAATGAAATAAAGAGGGAAATGAATTCATTAGAGTCTAGTTGGCAGAGTGAGAGCTCAACTACAATAAGGGCAAATTTTAATAAATTAGAAGCTAAGTTTGAAAATTATAAGAATATAATAGATTCTTATGGAACATTTTTAGAAAATACTGTTGAAGCTTACTCAACAACTGAATCAAGTATTAATAATAATGCAAGTGCATTTGAGTAATAATTAGAAATGAGGGGATGTTTGGTGGATAAATATTTGCCTATTGGCTCAGTAGTTTTATTGAAAAATGGAAGAAAGAAAATAATGATTTATGGTAGAAAGCAAATGCATGTTGAAACTGGTGAGGAGTGGGACTATTTAGCTTGTTTATATCCAGAAGGAAACATAAATGAAGAGTTTATGTATTTATTTAATCATGATCAAATAGATAAAGTTTATTACTTAGGATATGAAGATGAAGAAGAAAAAAGATTTGTTGAAGAAAATTTAATAAAGTAAGTAATTAAATTAATTAATTAATGTAGTAATAAGAAGTAATAAATAAAGTAATAAGCAATAAGTAATAAGGCGAGTAGTGTTAATAAGGGGCAATTATATAAAAAATAAATGTAGAAATTTCTACACTAAAAGTTTAATAAGGTAATTTGGGTGTAAGCATTGTTAAATTAGTATCTAATACAATATTTATATGAATACTTAGAGGGAAGGTTTTATATAAGTAAGTTCAAATATTTTAATTAGCTACTAATGTTTAATTGGGGTGATTGTTTATAATGTTTGATAATATAAGAAATATAAACAATGGAAGAAAAGTTTCAGAATTGGGAAATGAAATTAAAGGGATAGGAATTAAATGTGAAAGAGTAACGGATATTATACCTAGCAAGTACAGAAGTATAGAAACTTCAGCCATAATAAGAGAAATATATAGTATAAGAGAAGAACTTAATAGTATAGGAAATGAACTTGAAAGTTTAGGCGAAATTATTGTTAGTGTTTCAAAAGAACTAGAAAATAATTCTTTTGATAAAAATGGTGGATGTAGTTGGTAGGAAATGATATGGATATATTAATAGATACAAATAGTATTAGGGCTAAAGCAACTGAATTAGAAAGGCTCATGAAAGAGCTAGATAGAAAAAATGATAGTTTAGATAAAATAAAAAAACAACTTGATTATGAGGTAAAGTGTAAAAGTAATATATCAAATTCCATAAGTAACATTAAAATGAGAATATCAATGGTTGAAGATAGAATAGGTAAAATTAATTACTTATTGTTATTTGCTGCATCTAGTTACGAAAATGCAGAAAAATCACTAATAAATCTAACTAAGGAATTTGAGGAAAATTTAAAATCATTAGGATTTTTGTTTGTATCAGTTTATGGTAAAAGTGAAAACAGTATAGGTAAAAATAAAAAAAATAAAAAAGATGAAAAATGGTATACAAGTAAATGGTTTAAGATAGCTGTAGGTGGAGCTGTTGTTGTTGGAGCAGCTGTTGCAGTAGTAGTCACTGGAGGTTCAGCAATGGCGATTGGAGCTGCTGTAGGAGCGGGGGCTATGGGAACTGCAAAGGGAATAATTAGTGGTATTAAAAGTGAAAAAGATGGAAAAGACTTTATGGATGGATTTGCAGATGGCTTCATGAAAGGAGCAATTTCAGGAGCAATAACAGGTGCCTTTATTGGAAAAGGAGTAGGAACAACCTTAGCCAAAAGAGCAGCTCAAAAAGCAGCTTCAAATACTGCGGCAGAAATGGCCGCAGAAGTAGGAACAGAAACAACAGTAAAAACCGCTGCCGGTAGTATTTCAAAAATTAAGCCTGCATTTAAGAAAAAGATAATTGATTCAGGTAAAAATGTTTTAAAAGATTCAATTAAATCTGGAGCGGAGGAAGCGCTTAAAAGTGATGATAGTGGTTTAGAAGTTGCAGATGATTTTCTTAAAGGAGCAGGAAAAGGAGCCAAGAATTCAACATCAAAATTAGTTAAGGATGTATTAAAGGGGAAGGCTGGCAATAATGAAGCCACAGATATTTTAATAGACGGTGGAGCAGCTGTAGTTGAAGAAGGGATTGATTCTATTATAAAGGGTGAAAAGCTAACAGCAGGTGAAGCGTTGGAGACTTTTGAAAATGGTATTAATGATTCTGCAAAGGGAAAAATGAAAGAAAGTATTTTTGGTGAATCTATAGATAAGAAGGGGGAGATAATTGTAGATTTATCGTTTAATGAGGAAAATACTAAGATTATTGATGGTATATCAGAAAGGATAAATAGAATCAACAATAAGGATTCAAATAGTTGAAATAGTGGTGGATCATTAGAATGAAGTGAATAAAGTTGTAAGGTTTACTTCATTAAACATAAAAGGGACATGATATTTTGAGTCATGTCCTTTTTTATGTTTAATTATATAAGTTTAGATGTACTATAAAGGATAGTAGATAGCCTTAGCGAGAAAGAGGATATATTTATTTCCCTAAATCATGCATTAATGCATTTTTAGTTCGACGTTCCCTTTCTTCTGCAAGAAGTTTTAAATTATTATCTTCAATATCGTTTAATGTTATATCATTAGAATGAGTATTATTATACCAGGATTTGTTTTCAAAGTAGTTATTTAGCTCGGTTGATGAAAAGCTATAACCATATCTAGCATATATTTCATTTATAGCAATAATAATTTCCCAGTTATTTTTTGATGAAATATCACTACTTGATAATAGTGAAGAAGAACTATTTGGAAAAACGTAATCAGAAGTTATATCTGGACATGAATCATGAGATAATTTTGTAAATTCTACTATTCTAATTAATTTACAATTATCTTCTTCAATTTCTGAATAAAGATCACCAGAATAATTGGAGTTAGATGAATACCATTCCTTACTCTTAAAGAATTTAGCAAGATTAGAATTATCATCAAATACATAGCCATACCTTGCAAACATTTCATTACGAGCAATAAATAATTCTTCTACAGAAAGAGAATTTAAATCTGAATAAGTTAATTTTTTAGTCTTGCTTTGAGGTAATATAAAATCTCTGTCTGCATATTTTTTTATATAAGAATCTACTGTGCTAGAATCTTCAGAGTTAATAATAGTTTTATTTTCGTTACTAGTATCATCATTATTAACTGTATTATCAGTATTACCTTGATTATTAGTTTCATCCGTATTTTCAATGATAATAGTTTCATCTATTTTTTCAGTGTTATCATTATCAATACTATTAATATCATCGTCATCAGTATCATTTCCATCGGTATTGTTTATAGTATCTACTGGATTAATAGTATCTATATTATCGGTATTAACTTTGGTTTTATTTTGATTATAAATTAATAATACAACTAAAATAACACATAAAAGAGAAATTCCTATTGCTATTGAAGAAACTATAATTACAGGTTTCTTGTTATGTTCTTTTTCATCAAAGTTTGGTATTTCTATTCTTGCAGTATTTTCTATGTTTTCGTCATGAGAAAGGTTAGATTTATCTTGATTATTACTTGTAGTTATAGGTAAACCACATTTTGGACAATACCTCTGATTATCCAATAATTTAAATCCACAATGAGAGCAAATTTTCATTAGTACTTCCCTCCTTAAAATATAATATTGCCTATATTAAAATATTTGTGAAATTGAAAAAATATAACATTAAATTTTAAAAGGATTAGTTTGTATTATGAGAGAAAAAAGTATATAATAATTAAGTTAAGTGAGACTCCAAATTTTAATTTGGTTAGTCGAACTTACTCAGCGACTGAAAGGAGTCGAGTTTCCTTTAAAGTGAATACTCCAAATTTCAACTGATACTCTAAATTTTAGATTTAGTTAGTAGAAGTTACCTACTTGGTAATTTGGTTAGTCGAACTTGACGGAAACCCAAAATTTCAATTTAGTCATTTAAAGTTACATACCGTGTATTCAACGACTAAGGGAAGTTGAGATTCTTTTTATTAAAAAAGTTAAGATAAAGAAATTTTATTTAAATTTATATATAAATAATTTTAGGAGGACATAAAATTGGCTGATTACATAAATGAGATAAAAAAGAGAAGAACATTTGCAATTATTTCTCACCCTGATGCTGGTAAAACAACATTAACAGAAAAGTTCCTATTATACGGAGGAGCAATTAGACTTGCAGGTTCAGTAAAAGCAAGAAAAGCATCAACACATGCTGTTTCTGACTGGATGGAAATAGAAAAGCAAAGAGGTATTTCTGTTACTTCATCAGTAATGCAATTTAATTATGCAGGACACTGCATAAACATTCTAGATACTCCTGGGCACCAAGACTTCTCAGAAGACACATATAGAACTCTTATGGCTGCTGACTCTGCTGTAATGGTAGTTGATGCTGCTAAAGGGGTGGAAGACCAAACAAGAAAGTTATTCCACGTTTGTTCATTAAGAGAAATGCCAATATTCACATTTATCAATAAGATGGATAGAGAAGCTCAAGATCCATTTGGATTATTAGAAGATATTGAAGCTGAGCTTGGAATTAAAACTTATCCAATGAATTGGCCAATTGGTTCAGGTAAAGACTTCAAAGGTGTTTATGATAGACAAAATCAAAGAATCATAGCATTCAATGGTGGAAATCACGGTTCTACAGAAGTTGAAGCTATTGAAGGTTCTGTTGATGATGAAAAGTTCAGAGAAATATTAGGTGAAGCACTTCATGATAAATTAATGGAAGATATTGAACTTCTTGATATTGCTGGTGATGAGCTTGATATGGAAAAGGTTAGAGTTGGGGAATTAACTCCTGTATTCTTCGGATCAGCTTTAACTAACTTTGGTGTTGAGCCATTCTTAGAGCATTTCTTAGAAATGACTACATCACCACTTGCTAGAAACTCAAATATTGGAGAAATTGATCCATTTGATGATAAGTTCTCTGCTTTTGTATTTAAGATTCAAGCAAATATGAACAAGGCTCATAGAGATAGAATTGCATTCATGAGAATTTGTTCTGGTAAATTCACTAAGGGTGAAGAAGTATTCCACATGCAAGGCGGAAAGAAATTAAAGCTTGCTCAACCTCAACAATTCATGGCTGAAAACAGAGAAATTGTTGAAGAAGCATATGCTGGGGATATTATCGGGGTATTTGACCCAGGTATATTCTCAATTGGAGATACTTTATGTTCACCAAGCAAAAAGTTTAAGTTTGAAGGAATTCCAACATTTGCTCCAGAACACTTTGCCAGAGTTAGACCAGTTGACACTATGAAGAGAAAACAATTCGTTAAAGGTGTTACTCAAATAGCTCAAGAAGGTGCAATTCAAGTATTTAAAGAAAACCATGTTGGTATGGAAGAAATAATAGTTGGGGTTGTAGGTGTACTTCAATTTGAAGTTCTTGAATATAGACTTAAGAATGAATACAATGTTGATATCAAGATGGATAGACTTGCATTTAGATATGTAAGATGGATTGAAAGCTACGATGGAGATATTGATAGATTAAATTTAACTTCTGATGCTAAGAGAGTTAAAGACTTTAAGGATAGAGACCTTATTATATTCCAAAATGACTGGGGAATTAACTGGGCTTTAGATCATAATAAAGGATTAGTTCTTTCAGGTGTTGGTAAGAGCGACGAATAAATAAAATTTTAAATTATAAATAACATGTTACAGGGGAGGAAAGTTCCAAGTAACAAGTGATAAATGATAAGTGGCAAGTTGTGAGAATAATTTCACAGCTTGTCACTTTTCAATTATGTATTAGTTAATGGGATATATTAAGATGTTTATAAAGCAGTATTTGTGGTATATAATATAAATAAATATAGAAATAAGCGGAGGGAAGAACTATTGAATTTAAATAAAGATATAATAAAAGAAATAGTAGATATATCGAAAAAATATGATGGAATTAAAAAAGTAGTTCTTTTTGGATCTAGAGCAAGAGGAGATAATGAATTAAAAAGTGATATAGATTTAGGAATATATTGCGATAGTGATTTGTTATTATTTATTGAAGAAATTGAAAATAATACACATACACTTTTAGAGTTTGATTTTTCAGATATGAATAATATTCGAGATGAATTTTTTATAGAGCAAGTAGAGAAAGAAGGAATTTTATTATATGAGAAGTGTTGAATTTAAATATATAAATCTAAAGAAAGCCTATTTAAGATTAAAAGAAGTTAGTGATATGTATGATGGTAAAAATGATATAATAAGAGATAGCTTAATTCAAAGATTTGAATTTACATATGAGTTAACACATAAAACTTTAAAGGAATTTATGAAGTATTTAGGTGTAACATTGGAAAATTCATTTCCAAGAACTATATACAAAAAAGCTTATGTTAATAATTTAATTTCTGATGATCAGGTTTGGATTAATTTGTTAGAGGATAGAAACTGTACTTCTCATATCTATAATGAAAATTTAGCTGATGAAGTTGCTAGAAGAATTGTTGATAAATATGTAGATGCAATAGGTGAGCTTGTAAATAATTTGGAGAAATTATTATAATGTATAATTTTATAATTAGAAATTTCAGACGGCTATAGAGGATTATATAAAAATAGTAGTTTAGATTTTAATGATAGAGATAATATATTGATATTTTTATATAATTTATATGTAAGATTCCGATTTTGTATCGAAATGTTGTTGGATAATATATTAACGCGTTTATACAGCTTATAAAGTTATTAAAATTAATGAGTTTACATAGTATGGATAAAGCTAAATCAGAGAGAGAGAACAAATTGTGGTTATAAAATACAGTTTGTTCTTTTTTTATGTCTAGAAAATTATAAAATTTTTGAAGTTGTAAAATAAGTGATATAAGTTATTCTAAACAGTTAGGGTTGTAAGGTTGATACTCTGAAATTATTATGGTTAATTAACATAACTATTATTAAATAATAAAATTTTAAAGTTAAGAGAACACTCTTTTTAAATAAATGATTAAATATATTAAAAATAAAATTATAGAAATTAGAGAAAAAATATGGTAAAATATGTTAAATGGTTAACCTCAATAAAGTAAAAGGAATATTTTATTGAGATTTGCTAGTAATAATTTAGCCATTGAATAAATATATTTAATATGTATGGCAAAATTAGCTGTAATGATTATTTATTTAAACGAAAAGGGAGAAAAGGTATGAGAAAACTAAATAGGGGTAAAAATAAAATTTTTCATAAGGGTATATTAACATTTTTAATGATATTTCTAATGATGACAACAATATGTACAACAGTTAAGGCAGAAGTATCAAATAATAATATAGTAATACCTAAAACTGGTGATGAAGGATTAGTAATGGTTATTGCAGTGTTAATATTATCAGGAGGAGCATTATTACTTGAAATTAATAAACAAAAAGTTGAAAGTAGAGAATAAATTCATAAAATATATTTAAGCAATTTATAAATTATAATGATAAAATAGATATATAAATATAAAATGTAAAAAGGGAAAATATATGAGAAAGATAATTAACATTATATTAGTAGCTATTATTATAGTATGCTTAAGTATTATAGGATATAAGTATTATAATTACAATAAAGATGATAAGTTAAATTCAGAAATACAGGATCTTCAACCAGTAATTAATGAAGCCAGTGATTTAGATAATAATTCTAGTGGAGAAAATGATGGACAAGATCAATCTAAAGATGGGGATTATGTAAATAGTGCAAATGAAGAACAATTAAAATCTATAAATAGTGATTATAAAATGTGGATACAAATTGAAAATACAAATATAAATTATCCTGTTGTTCAAAGTTCAGATAATGATTATTATTTGAAGCATAACTTTAGAAAAGAATCTAATATTTCCGGGACAGTTTTTGTAGAAAGTGCAAACGATATTGATAATGATAAGAATATTATTTTATATGGACATAATATGAGAAATGGAACTATGTTTAATAATATTACAAATTATAAGGAAGAAAGTTTTTTCAATGAAGATAATAAAATTAGCATAATAATGAATAATACATTATATGAGTATGAAGTTTTTTCTGTTTATGTAAAGAATGTAAATGAAGTTAATTTAGCAATTGGATTTGCAAGTGAAGATGAATTCATTAATTATGCGTATAATGAGGCAGAGGAATCTCTTTATAAAAAGGATGTTGATTTTAGTGCAGAGGATAATCTTATAACTTTAGTAACTTGTAGTTATGAATTTACTGATGCGAGAACTATTGTAGTTGCTAGAAGGTGTAATTAGTATAAATCTCTGTTATATCAAAATGTTGTTGAAAATATCATATAGGTCTGTTATACCAAAATGTTGTTAACAACATTTTAATATAACAGAATTATATGGGGTTACAAAGTATAATTGTTTTATTCAGTAAAAGTAACTGTTTTTAGAAGAAATAACAGGTAGTAAAATTATTTAAAACGGCGTAGAGAAATCAATTAATAATAACTAATAAATTATTAATTATAAGATATGCCTAGATTAAGCAATCTAGGCATTTTTTCTTACAAATATTTATGATATATCAGATGATACACATAAGGTCACATTTCAATTAATACTATATTACAATTTAAATTAAGTCTCAGTTAACTTCCAAAGTTGTCCACCATAGAATGGGTTAGCAGTACCTATATAAAGACCATCATTACTAGATATAAAGGTTCTGAGGCCATAATTAAATTTATCATTAAATCCATTTCTAGTAATTCTACTAAAATTAAGTCCATCATTAGATACAAAGAAATCAAAGCCAGGTAAAGAGTTATCTAACATTTTTCTTATTTCTTTAATATAATAAATTTGCCTTGCTATCTCATCAGAATTCAAGTAATTTTTAATTTTAGAAATTAATAAAATAAGATTCTCTTTATTGTTATTACATTTATCAATGGCATTTCTTATAGCATCTACAGCTCCATCACCAAAATAGTAACTTAGATTTTCATAAATTAATTCTAAATATTTTTCATCATCATTTATTGTGTCATAAGGGAGTTTTTTAGAAATCATATCTAAGGCTGATAAAACATTTTTATTTAAATAGTTTCCACAATTAACAAAGTTAATATCGCTTATTAATTCAGTGATTTCAGTACTTAAATCATCTGGAAGGAAGGCATTAAAATAACTTAATAAATTTAAGTGAGCATTTATAGTTAAATTATTAATATGCTCTTCTAAATATTCGCTAGGTTTCATTTCATTAGAATGTGAACATGCATATACAAGTGAAATTTTATCAGGAGTATTACTAAGATTAGTATAATTTTTAAATAAATCAATTATATTATAGGCTTTAGATGAATTTATGATTTTGAGTTGAATCAAATAGTTTAATAAAAACTTTAGTATTTCTTTGAAGTTATTTAAAGAGCATGGAATGTTTTTAGGAATAAGGTAATCATATAATGTTGATGAATCAAATGTTCCTAAAAATAATTTGTCGTTGTAATTAGACATTCTCCAAATATATTGATTAGAAGAGTAATCTATATTGCTACATTTACTAACGAACCCAGCTTTGTAATTACCTAATGCAGTTTCAAATGGTTGGGAATCATTTGGTGTACCTATAACTAAATCCCAATTATCATTTTCATCGAATCTATAAAGGGTAGTAGGAGTTTTAAAGCTTTCATATAAATAACTAAAATCAAATTGAGTCATTCTTTGAATTGCATAAATTATATTAGAAAAAGTTCCAACATATACATATTCATTACCATCACAAGCTGTATATTTAAATGGAGTTGCTACAGCATGATAAGGTATTCCAAGGCCAGATTCATATTTTGCACCAGGACCAACTATCATTTGCCAATTCCAATCAAAATTAGAATCATACTCATCTATAGTTTCAATAGGTTTACCTTTGAATACTAAAAATCCAGATTCCTCTAAAGGCTTACTTCCAGATCCAATTATTGAATATAGATAACCATTATAATCAATTAAATCGAAGATACCTCCAAATCCAGTAGAAAGTTGATCTACATTTGGAATGTTTTGAAAAGAATTTAAATTTGCAACAACATTCCAATTATCTTTACTAGGATTTTCACTTTCCATAATTACTAAATCAGAATCAATAATCATCATTCCAAATTATAATTTATTGTTATAAATCTCCATAGACCTTATGCTTGCAAAACCACTTTCATCAAAAAATACAACTTCAGGATTATCAATTCCTATAACAAAATTATCTTTGAATTTTAATATTCTAGCATACTTAGGCCCAAATCCACCCATATAAACACTTTCACTATCTTCGTTACTAGCTTTAAATGTTATTGCACTTCTATAACCAGTTTCATAAACTATTCCATCAACATCAGTTTCAGATTTGTAAACAAGTTCAATTTTTTTAGTAGATTTATTATATCTAAATATTCTAGCAGCATTATCATCCACATCAGTAGGAACATCGCCTCTAAATACAAGTTTAGTAATTACATTTGCTAAAGTATCATTAGTAATAAATAAATTAATGGAATTTAGTAGTAAATTTCGGTTACTTCCTATATAGATATATTTTTTTGTTTCAGCCATTGCCCATACATATGAGTTTGACCTATCACCACCAGGAATAAGACCGTCTACTCTGTTTTTACAGTTATTGGGGTTAGAAATTTTTCTTATAATAAAATTTTTAGTTCTTATTTCATTAGTATATCGTTTTATTCTTTCGTTCTTCATTAGTTTTACCACCTCATATATTTTTACAAAGATTATAAAAAAATAATCTCATAATATAATATGTTTTTATGAGTTAAGGTGACATAGTTTAAAATAATTTAATAATTAATATATATAAGAATTTAAAAATACAAAAATATTTATAAGATATTAATTCTATGAAATTATAAGATTAGTAAAATAGCAGTTTTAAAACAAAAATTATTATTAAGGAAATTAGATTTCAAGTATATATTTTCATATAAGGCCAACAATAATATTAGGAGTTATGATATTGGAAGATTTTCTGTGAATAAATATCAAAGGACTAATTTAAAATGATAAATTAAAAAACAACATAAAAATAATTATAAGAATAACTTTATTGGAGGTGCACTAATGAAAAGAGTTAAGGAGAACTTATTGATTATCATTACTATATTACTTATGTTAATTATAAATTTGACAAACACTGTTTATGCAGAACCTTTAACAAGAGTTGATGGATCAGTTAGGGTTGAAAATGTAGGAGGAAGCCCTACATATAAAAATTCAAATTTAAAATTACAAAAATTAAATTATATTAATAGAAGCAATGAAATTAATAGTGTTGATTTTCAAGGTGGTAAATCTGTATCTGTATTTTCTGAAAAAGCTAATTTTTCAAAAGTTAGTGATTTAGTAGAACAAAGAGTTAATCCTATAAATAATAATGAAACATCAAAAGGTGTATCAAAAGCAGAAAATGTGCGAGACAAGATGGTAGTTAGTACGGGGGATAATGTGCTTGGAAGTATTGGATATGAAGACTCTTATTTAATAGCAAAAGAGATTACTACAGAAGTAGGAGCAGCATACTGTTTAGAAGTTGAAAAAGAATACCCAAATGGGGAAACGTTTGAGTTTGAAGGAACACCAGAAAAGAATATAATAGGAATTATGGCAGCCGGATATCCTAATAAAAGTGCAGAACAACTAGGTTTAACATCAGATGGTGATGCATATTTTGCAACACAAATGGCAATTTGGTGTGTTACTGAAGGCTATATACCAAAGAAGTTTAAGAGTAGCGATAAAAATATGCTTCAAACTATTAAAAATATATATGAAGAGGGAATGCAATATAGCGGAGAAGATGTAGGGCATATTGCAATGGAATATTACTACAATGATAGTGTACAAAGAATAGTTGCATATATTGTAGAAAATGAAGATGTTATGCCACCATCAGAAGGTGGAAGGATTGAACCAGATGTTACAGATGATACTTCAAATGATTTTGAATCATGGCCAGATATTCCAGATGATGAAGAAATGATTGAATCTAGGAATGAAAATGAAAGTGAAAGTGTAATTGTTCCTGGTTTAGGTTAACTTTAATTTTTATAAAATTACTTTTGGTATGTTCAAGAAGCTATTTTGCTTGTTATTATAAAGTAGAGCAATTGCTTTCTTAGGTATAGTTTTTAGAGAATTATTTGAAAATAACAGTAAGTTAGATATAATATAATTAATCTTTTGAACAAAGGATAAAATGGCGAGAGGGGAATAAGAGATGATAGATATACATTCACATATAATAAATGAGATTGATGATGGTTCAAAAAGTATAGAAATGACAATTACAATGTTAAAAAAAGCAGAGATATCAGGAACTAAATCAATAGTAGCAACACCTCATTTTATGAGAGGAAGATTTGATGTTGAGTATTCTGAAGTTTTAAAAAGAGTAGAAGAATTAAAGAAAGTTGCAGCAGATAATAATATAGATATAAATATATATGCTGGACAAGAAGTATATTACAGTAGCAATCTTATGGAGTACTTTAATGACAAGTGTATTGGAACAATTAATGGGTCAAGATATATGCTTATTGAACTACCAATGCTTGAGTTTAATTTAGATGAAGTTATCGATACTATTTATGAGCTTCAAATAAGAAAAATAGTACCAATAATTGCTCATCCAGAAAGGTACAAGCAATTTATTAAAAAACCTTCAATGATTAATGCGCTTATAAAAGAAGGAATGCTATTCCAGTTAAATGCGGGAAGTATTGCAGGAAATTTTGGTAAAGATGTTAAGAAAACAGCTCAAAAGTTCTTAGAACATAATGTTTATAGCTTTATTGGATCTGATGCGCATAGAGATAGAGGAAGAGATACAGATATGAGCGAAGCTCTTAAACTTTTAGAAAAATCTCAAAAAAGAGCCTTCATTAGCAATGCAAGTGCTATGCTTGATGATGAAGAAGTGGCTTTTAATGGAACTGCTGTAAAGGAAAAGAAGTTTTTAGGGCTTTTTTAAAGGTGCATATTTTTTAAATTATATGAGTTCAATTTCAATGTATTTAAGTTAAATAATAAAATTGCATAGCTTTTAATATATAAATTAATAAAAACAAAATTTTAGAAAGTAATGTAAGACTTATATAATAAGAGTAATATAAAAGCTATATATAATAGTAATATAGTTTAATAATAAAATTTAATAATAATATATTTTAAGAGTTATATAAATTATTAATATGAAAAAATATCTACATTTATAATAGATAAAAATATCTATATATAATGTAGATATTTTTTATTTAAGAATAACTTTATTTAGAAAAGGTTTTCTTAAATGATAATTTTATTTACTAAGTTTTATTTTTAGTTTTGATAATAATGCTATTAATTCTCTTCTTTTCTTATGATAATTTAAATTATTTGTAATGCAATATTTATAAAGGTTTGAATTTTCAGTAAGGTAAGCTTCTTTTATAAGGGTATACTCCTCTAGAGTTAGTGATTTGAGTAGATTTTTTAGATCAACATGCTGCATAGTTTTAATTATGTCATTTTCTAAATTATAATCATCAGGTAATAATGATTGGATATCTGTGTCTTCATCAACTGAAATATTAAGGCTTGATTCACTTTGATATTTGATATTAGCACGAGCTAAATTTCTATAAGTATTTTTAATTGAATTAATTATATAACAATCAATAAAGTCTTCACCATGAGATATATCATATTTTTCTATTGCCTTAATTACTGCTATTGTTCCTATTTGAATTAAGTCTTCCTTATCATAGTTTTTTAATATATAAGATATTGAGTATTTTATTATAAGTGGTTTATATTTATTAATTAAAAAAAGTATAGAATCAGAATCTTTGTTTTTGGCATCTAAAATTATATCAAGTAGTCTTTTTGAGTTAAGTTTAATTTCATTATTATAATTATTCAAAAAGCATCACCCCATTTTTTTATTTAGTTTTAGAACGTTTGTTCTAAGAACTTATGTTCATTATACTACATAATTTCCAGCATTTATAGAAAAAGTTTGTGCGGAATATCTACAAAATAATATAGATGTTTCTAAATTGTTAAAATTGAAAAAAACTTTACTGCAAATTACGACAAGCTTTGAAAAATTTATTAAATGTAAAAATAATTAAAAAGCAGTATCTTAAATAAGAAGCAAGAAAAAAAGTTAATATAAGTAAAAAAAGATAATTACAGAAAAAAGTAATTCTAAAATATTGCAAAAAAAGTCGAAAATACGTTTACATTTTTGAGGCTAATTGCATTTAGCATTGACTTCTCAATATTAAATTTTATGCTATAATTTCAATTGCAAGAAGAATAATAAGATAATTTTGAAAAATAGGGGGATAAATGGTAAATATTGCGGAATATTTGGGAGAGATAAAAAAGAATTGGAAAATAATAATCGTGATTGTATTAAGCTTCATATTAATTAGTGGTTTATATACAACTTTTTTTATGAAACAGGAATACGAAGCAAATGTAAAAGTATTTATTGGTAAGCAAAAATTCCAAAATACTACAGAAAATTATAATAATGAAGAAATAAGTTTGTATCAAAGGTTAATTACTACTTATTCTGAAGTTATAAAAAGTAAGAAACTTATTAATAAATCAATAAATGATTCTAAAATTAATAATTTAAGTAATAAGGATGAGAAAATAACTTATGACTCAGTTATTAGTAATTTTACTGTTAATACAATTACTAATACTCAAATTATAGAAGTAAAATATAAAAGTTTAAATCCTCAGAAAAGCTATGATTTGCTTTATTCTACTACTGAAAACTTAATTGCTTATTCTAAGGAATTATATCCAACTGTTAATATCAAGGTTTTAGAGCAAGTGCATGTTAATTATGGTAATTTGCTTAGTAAAAAGCTTATGATTGTTGGACTTGCATTAATTTTAGGATTAATTGCAGGTGTAGGTGGAGTATTAGGGTTTATGTATTTAGATAATACTTTTAAAAGCAAGAAATCTATTGAAGAACAAATGGGAATTCCTGTCCTTGGAGTTATTCCTAATGTTGAATTTTAGAGAAAAATTAAAGTTTAGGATCTAGTATTCTAAATTTAAAACTATTTTAACTTAATATTATTACAATTGTGTGACAACTCAAATCGTATCATAAATTATTGATGAAATTATATCTTTTAACTTTATATTGGTTGTCACGATGATAAGGAGTGTAAATTAAATGAATGAAATGGAAGAACAAGTAATTAGTCTGTCGGAAATTTTCGAAGCAATAAGAAAACGTTGGATAATGATAGTAGCAATTACTTTAACAGCTACTATAATATCAGGAGTTATAAGTTTCTTTGTAATTGATCCAGTATATGAAACAAGTACCAAATTATTTATTGGTAAAGATGAAAGTGATGAAGCTGCTTATAACAGTAGTGATATTCAAATGTATCAAAAATTACTACAAACTTATGCTCAAGCTATAAAAACAAAAGATTTAGTTGGAAGAGCAATAGAACCTTTAGATTATGAATTAGAATCAGGTAGTGTTGTTGAAGCATTGACTGTAACTCCAGTAACAGATACTCAAATTCTTCAAATTAAATATAGAAGTAAAGAGCCACAAGAAGCAGTTGATATATTAAAGAATATAACACAAGAATTTATTACTACATCTAAGGAGCTTGTTCCTAATGGAAATGTAAGAGTTATTGAAGAAGTTGAACTTCCAGAAAACCCAGTAAGCCCAAATAAGAAAATGAATATTGCAATAGCATTTTTATTAGGGCTTATGGTAAGTGTAGGTTTAGTTTTCTTATTAGAATATTTAGATAACACATATAAAAATAAAGATCAACTTGAAAAGGAATTAGGTATACCAGTGCTTGGAGCTATTCCAGATATTGAAAGTATATAGGAGGTAAGATGAATGTTTATAGTTGAAAAAAGTCCAAAGTCTGTAGCAGCAGAAGCTTATAGAAGCTTAAAAACTAATATTCAATATTCTTCTTTTGATAAAGAGTATAAAACTATAGTAATAACTAGTTCCAATCCAGGGGAAGGTAAATCTACTACTGCAGGAAATTTAGCATTAACTTTAGCTGAAGGAGAAGCAAAAGTTTTATTAGTAGATTGTGATATGAGAAAGCCTTCTATGCATAAGAATTTTAAAATTACTAATACATATGGTATTTCTGATATCTTACTTCAAAAACAAAAAGTTATGGATGTAGCACATTGCTATAATAAAAATCTTAGTATTATAACAGCTGGAAAGGTACCACCAAATCCCGCAGAAATGTTGGCTTCAAAGGCAATGACTGCATTTTTAAAGGAAATGAAAGAGCATTTTGATTATATTGTTTTAGATACACCACCAGT
>NZ_JBCOAB010000022.1:0-58139 GCF_040227035.1 Clostridium sp. RTP31139st1_H3_RTP31139_211217 | reverse complement strand
TAGCTCAGTTGGGAGAGCACTTGCCTTGCACGCAAGGGGTCAAGGGTTCGAATCCCTTTACCTCCACCAAAGCTACGATTTATTTCGTAGCTTTTTTTGCGTTTATTATAAAAAATATATGAATAATATTATTTAGACTTTATTTTTTATCTAATAGTGGTATTATAAATATGAATGTGTATTACAATATATGTTAAAAACTAGGTGGTAAAAATCGTGTTATATAGAGTAAAACAATTTTTTTGGGCAATAAAATCATTATCGGAAGATATTGATAAGGACTATGTAAACAAATTTTTAAATAAGAAAGAAAAAAGGTTGTTTAATAGATTAAAGAAAATGGATAAGCAACATTGTATTAGAGTAAGTAAAGATGCGGTTAATTTATCAAAAGATAAAGGCTTAAATACTAAAAGAGTTGCAAAAGCTGCATTACTTCATGATATAGGAAAAGGAGAATATGGACTTAATATAGTTGAAAAATCAGTTTTAGTAATACTTAATAAAGTAAGTAAGGGTAAATTAAAAAAATATAACACTATTAAGGCTGTAGACTCTTATTATAATCATGCTGAAAAGGGAGCTAATTTATTAAAACAATTTAATGTATATGATAAAGAATTTTTAGATACAGTTAGATATCATCACAATAACAATGTAGTAGGAAATAAATTGCTAGAGATAATAAGAGAAAGTGATAATAGAAATTAAAGGATGGGATTAATTATGAAAGCTGATGAAAGACGAAATGCTATTATGGGAATATTAATAAAAGAAAAAAGAGCAATTAAAGGTACAACATTAGCTGAAAATTTTAATGTTACCAGACAAATAATAGTTAAGGATATAGCTATATTAAGAGCTAAAGGAAATAATATAATAGCGACACCAGATGGTTATATGATTAATGATGATAATAGTAGGGTAAAATCAATAATAGCAGTAAAACATAATGATGATGAAATGTTTAATGAGATGGAGATTGTAGTTAAATATGGAGGCATTATAGAAGATGTAATAGTTGAGCATCCTATTTATGGAGAGATATGTGGAGCATTAAGAATAAAGAATCTTAATGATTTAAATAAGTTTAGAGCTTCATTAGAAGATATAAAGGCAAAGCCATTATCAGTACTTACTGATGGAATACATCTTCACACAATATCTGCTGATTCTGATGAGAATATGCAGTTAATAAAGGATGAATTAAAAGAAAAGGGATTTATTTTATAAATTAGGGGAATTGGATTATGGATTATGATGTTTTAGTTTTAGGTGGCGGTATTATTGGATGTGCTGTTGCTTATGAATTATCTAAATATAATTTAAATATAGCTGTAATTGAAAAGGAATATGATATTGCTGATGATGTATCTTTCGTTAATACTTCTATAGTATATGATGGTTCTGAAACATCTAATAATGTAATGGCTGGATTGGAGTATATAGGAAATATATTATTAGAAGATTTATGTGAGAAGTTTAATGTACCTTTTAAAAGAATTGGATCGTTAAGAGTAGTTAATGATGATAATGGAGTAGTTAAATTAGGTGAAATGTATGAGAGAGCTATTAGAAGGGGCATAGATGGCGTTTATTTAGTAGAACCAGATGAAGTATATGAAATAGAGCCTAATATAAATACATCAATAAAGAAGGGGTTATATTCACAAAATGTTGCAATAGTAGCGCCATATGATTTAGCAATAGCATATGCTGAAGTTGCATCTGATAACGGTGTTAACTTTAGATTAGAAGAAGAAGTATTAACTATTCAAAATATAACAAAGGGATTTAAAGTTGTTACAAATAAAAATAAATTTTCATGTAAGGTAGTTATTAATACAATAGCAAATGAAATTTATATAAATGAAAAAGGTATAGTAGAAGAAAAGGATACAGAAAATGATATAAATTCATTTAAAAATATGAGTTATATTTTACTTGATGATAATTACGAAAATAAATTAGAAAGAATAGTAACGAAAACTTTTGATAAAGATACATTTGTTGTTTCAACACCAGTTTTAAATGGTGGGTCATTAGTTGGTATAAAAAGTATTGAAAAAACAAGTTTAGATGATAATTTAAATTATGCTAGTAAATTATTAAAGAACTTAAACAAAGGAAATATAAATAATTTATTTAGGGAAAGCTATGATAAAGATTCTATAGTTGTTGATGAACAGCAAATAGATAAAGGCTATATAAGTGTAATTGGTACGCATTATGGTAAAGTTACATTAGCACCAGCTATAGCTAAGATGTTATGTGATACTATTAGCAGTAGTTTAAATTGCAAATTGAAAAAGAATTTCATTGATAAACGTCGTGAATTTTATAGATTTAGAGAAATGAATAGGAATGAAATTAACGAAGTAATTGAATTAGATAAAAGATATGGAAAGATTATATGCATGTGCAATAATGTATCTGAAGGAGAAATAGTTGATTCTATTAGAAGACCTTTAGGTGCAAGAACTGTTAAAGGAGTTAAAAGAAGAACAGGTGCTGGATTTGGAAATTGCCATGGTTCATATTGTAATGAAAGAATAATACAAATCTTAGCCAGAGAATTAGATAAAAAGATTACAGATATAGTTGATGACTCAAAAAATTCTAATATAATTTCTGGTAGAATAAAGGAATTTAAAGAAATATAGTAGGAGTATATTATGGGGAAAAAAGATATATTTACATCAGTAGTAAGGGTAAAAGGTAGTGACAGGTTTAAGGTTATTCCTGTTAAAAGTAGTGCTGAGGTAGAAAGAGAGCTATGGATTGAAATGTCAAAAGTTGTTAGTAGATTATATGTAAGTATTCCTATAAAAATGGGAAGTATTATATGTAAGAATATATTAAATAGTGGTGTAGATATAATTTGTACTAGGGATATTGACAAAAAGTAGGAGATTATAATATATTAAATATATTATAATAAATTATTTAGTTAAACCGTTGAAAAGGCTAGTAATAAGATTATTGTTTTAAGAGAGTCAGTGGTTGGTGTGAACTGATAGCAATGTTTTATGAATCCACCTTGGAGGGACTGTGATGAGCAGTACGGATAAACCCGTTAGTTTTGTAAAGAGTGGATAGTAATGTATCTTTATATGCATTATTATCAATTAGGGTGGCAACACGGAGTTCTTCGTCCCTTATGTGGGATAAGAGCTCTTTTTTTATACACGAAAATAATTTATAAAAACAATTGGAGGATATTATGTTAGATTTAAAATTTGTAAGAGAAAATCCAGAAATAGTTAAACAAAATATTAAAAATAAGTTCCAAGATCAAAAACTTGGATTAGTTGATGAAGTTATTGCTTTAGATGTTGAAAGCAGAGCTACACAACAAGAAGCTGATTCATTAAGATCTAATAGAAAAACAATTTCTAAGCAAATTGGTGCATTAATGGGTCAAGGAAAGAGAGAAGAAGCTGAAGAATTAAAAGCAAAGGTTAACGAACAAGCTAATCGTCTTGCTGAATTAGAAGCTAAGGAAACTGAGCTTCAAGAAAAGATAAAAAATATAATGTTAGTTCTTCCTAATATTATTGATCCAAGTGTTCCAATAGGAAAAGATGATAGTGAAAATGTAGAAGTTGAAAAATTCGGTGAACCTGTAGTTCCAGAATTCGAAATTCCATATCATACAGAAATAATGGAAAAATTAAATGGTGTTGATTTAGATGGAGCTAGAAAAGTAGCTGGTAATGGATTCTATTATTTAATGGGTGATATTGCTAGATTACAATCAGGAATATTATCTTATGCTAGAGATTTCATGATTGATAAAGGATTTACTTACTGTATACCTCCATTCATGATTCGTAGTGAAGTTGTTACTGGTGTTATGAGTTTCGCTGAAATGGAATCAATGATGTATAAGATAGAAGGTGAAGATTTATACTTAATAGGTACAAGTGAGCATTCTATGATAGGTAAATTTATTGATACTATATTAAAAGAAGAATCTCTTCCTCAAACTTTAACTAGTTATTCACCATGCTTTAGAAAAGAGAAAGGTGCTCATGGAATAGAAGAAAGAGGAGTTTATAGAATTCACCAATTCGAAAAACAAGAAATGATAGTTGTTTGTAAGCCAGAAGAAAGTAAAGAATGGTTTGAAAAGTTATGGAAGTATACAGTTGAATTATTCCGTTCTTTAGATATTCCTGTTAGAACATTAGAATGTTGCTCAGGAGATTTAGCGGATCTTAAGGTTAAGTCTATTGATGTTGAAGCGTGGTCTCCAAGACAAAAGAAATACTTTGAGGTTGGAAGCTGCTCTAATTTAGGAGATGCTCAAGCTAGAAGATTAAAGATTCGTGTAAATGGAGAAAACGGAAGATACTTTGCACATACTTTAAATAATACAGTTGTTGCACCACCTAGAATGTTAATTGCATTCTTAGAAAATAACTTAAATGAAGATGGATCAGTAAATATTCCAGAAGCTTTAAGACCATATATGGGTGGAAAATCAGTTATAAAATAATAATATATATGAGATATGAGATAATTAATAATAATTTTCTCATATCTCATTTTTATTTTATATAAGATAAAAGCTTTACTAATCAATAAGTATTGACAAATTTTAGGAATATGTTAGATTTATTATGGGTGGTATTTTAATTAAACCGCACCATATATAATATATTTGAAAATTTAAGAAGAAAAGAAATAGCTCATATCAATTTTGAATGGGACTAAGTAGTGTCACACTCTTATGGAGGTGATAAATATAAAATTTGGATTTATTGGAGCAGGAAAAGTTGGATTTTCCTTAGGAAAATATCTAAAAGAAAATAATATAGACATAAGCGGATATTATAGTAAAAACCAGCATTCATCTAGAGAAGCTGCAATTTTTACTAATACAAAGCAATATAATAATTTAGAAAATTTAATAAAAGATAGTGATACTATATTCATTACGACACCTGATAGCGAAATTAGTGTTGTTTGGAGTGAAATCAAAAAATTATCTATCAAAGATAAATTAATATGCCACTGTAGTGGCTCTATTTCTTCAGAAATCTTTTCAAATATAAATAATCATGGTGCCTATGGTTATTCTATTCATCCCATGTTTGCTATTTCAGACAAATATAATTCTTATAAAAATTTATCTCAAGCATTTATTACAATTGAAGGACATAAAAAACATATTGAATTTTTTAAGCAGCTTTTTTCTCAATTAGGAAATGATGTAGCTATTATTTCAAAAGAAAATAAGGCTTTATATCATGCTGCATCAGTAACTGTCAGCAATCTTGTTTTAGGATTAATTAATAATGGTATTAATTATCTTGAAGAATGTGGTTTTAGTCAGGAGATGGCTATGAAAGCTCTTTATCCATTAATTGAATTTAACCTAAAGAATATTAGGGAAAAAGGAACAATTAATAGTTTAACTGGCCCGGTAGAAAGAGGCGATTTAGTTACTGTAATTAATCATTTAAATGTTTTAAGAGAAGAAGATAAAGAATTATATAAGTTATTATCAAAGAATATTTTAAAGATAGCAAAGGTAAAAAACTCAAATAGAGATTATAAAAATTTAGATGAATATTTAGGAGAATAGGTTATGAAAAATACAGCAGTTACATTTAAACAAGCTAAGGAAAAGAAAGAAAAGCTTACTATGCTTACAGCATATGATTACTCTACAGCAAAGATAATTGATGAAGCTGGAATAAATGGGATTTTAGTTGGAGATTCATTAGGAATGGTATGCTTAGGATACGAGGATACATTATCAGTTACTATGGAAGATATGATACATCATACTAGAGCTGTAGCAAGAGGAACTAAAAACACTTTAGTAGTTGGGGACATGCCTTTTATGTCATATCAAACATCGGTTTATGATGCTGTAGTTAATGCAGGAAGATTAATTAAAGAAGGAAGAGCACAAGCTGTTAAATTAGAAGGTGGAATTGAAGTTTGCGATAAAATAGAAGCAATAGTAAAGGCTTCAATACCTGTTATGGCTCATATTGGATTAACACCACAATCAGTTAATGCATTTGGTGGGTTTAAGGTTCAAGGTAAAGATGAAGAAGCTGCAAAAAATCTTATTGAAGCTGCTTTAGCGGTAGAAAAGGCAGGAGCATTTGCTGTTGTATTAGAATGTGTTCCAGCTAAGCTTGCAGCTATAATAACTGAAAAACTATCTATTCCAACAATAGGTATAGGAGCTGGAGTAGAATGTGATGGGCAAATACTTGTTTATCAAGATATGTTAGGAATGTATAGTGATTTTACGCCTAAATTTGTTAAGAAATATGAAACTTTAGGTGAAAAGATGAATGTAGCGTTTAAAAAATATATTGAAGAAGTTAAAGATGGTGTTTTTCCAGCTGAAGAACATTCTTTTAAAATAAATGATGACGTAATTGAAAAATTATATTAAAGGGGAAGAAAAATGAGAGTAGTTGAAAGGATAAATGATGTAAGAAGTACCGTAAAGGAATGGAAATCACAAGGATTAAAGGTTGGTTTTGTTCCAACAATGGGGTATTTACATGAAGGTCATGAAAGTCTTATTAAAAAGGCATCAGAAGAGAATGACAAAGTTGTTGTAAGTATATTTGTAAATCCTATTCAATTTGGGCCTAAAGAGGATTTAGCTAGTTATCCTAGAGATTTAAAAAGAGATAGTGAGATTTGCGAAAGGGCAGGAGCTAATCTTATATTCCATCCAGAAAATGAGGAAATGTATTTTAATGATTTTTCTACATTTGTTGATATGAATGGATTAACAAATGGATTATGCGGTAAGAGTAGGCCTATACACTTTAGAGGTGTATGCACTGTTGTTAGTAAGTTATTTAATATCGTAGCACCAGATAGAGCTTATTTTGGGGAAAAAGACGCTCAACAATTAGCAGTAGTTAAAAGGATGGTAAGAGATTTAAATATTGATGTTGAGATAGTTGGATGTCCTATAGTTAGAGAAGAAGATGGACTAGCTAAAAGTTCAAGAAACACTTATCTATCAGAAGAGGAAAGAGAAGCTGCTACTATTTTAAATAAGTCATTAATGCTTGGAAAAGAAGAAATTCAAAATGGACAAAGAAATAGTGCCAGCATAATTAAAATTATAGAAGATAGTATTAAGAGTGAAAAATTAGCAAGAATTGATTATGTAGAAATTGTAGATAGTAGTTCTTTAGAAAAAGTTGAAGAAATTAATAAATCAGTATTAGTAGCAATAGCTGTATTTATAGGAAAAACTAGATTAATAGATAATTTTACGTATGAGTTATAGCAAGGAGAGAAGAACAATGAAGGTAAATATGTTAAAGGGAAAGATACACAGAGCAACAGTAGTACAAGCTGAACTAAATTATGTTGGCAGTATTACAGTTGATGAGGATTTATTAGATGCAGCAGGAATATATGAATATGAGAAGGTTCATATTGTTGATATAGATAATGGAGCTAGGTTTGAAACATATACGATAGCTGGTGAAAGAGGGTCAGGTATGATTTGCTTAAATGGGGCTGCTGCAAGATGTGTACAAGTTGGAGATAAAATAATATTAATGGCTTATGCTGATTTAGAGACAGAGGAAGTAAAAAATCATAAGCCAAAGGTTGTTTTTGTTGATGATGAAAATAAAATTAGTAGAATTACTAATTATGAAAAACACGGACAATTATCTGAATAAAAAAATAAAATTAATATATTGATATTAGTATAAAATAGGAATGGTAAAGTAAGAAAATATTTTAGTCTTACTTTACCATTTTTTATTAATAGTTAGATGTAGTATTATGTAGTTATTAAGATATGTAATTAAGAGGTTTTAAGATGATAAATAAAAAGCAAATAACTAAGGTATGTAATAATTGTAGTGAGTGTGGTTTACCAGTTATAACCTGCATATGCAATAGTATAAAAAAGGTTGAAACAAAAGCTAAGTTTATAATTTTATCTAGTGAACGAGAAGTATATAGAAATACGAATACAGCTAATTTATTAAAACTAATAAATCCAAAATCTACTGAAATAATTATATGGAAAAGAGGAGAGGTTGCAGAAAAAGTTTTAAACTATATTAATAGTAATATTTATAGCACATATTTGATATTTCCTATTATTAATGAAGAAATGAAAAAAAGAAAAATTCAATATAGTAAAAGTAATAGTATACCTGTATTTATTATTGTAGATGGAACATGGAAAGAAGCTTGGAAGATAATAAGAAAAAGCAATTACTTAAAGGATTTACCTATAATATCTTTAGACATAGAGAGAAGCTCAAAGTTTAGCTTACGAAGAGGACAAGAAGATGGAAATCTATGTACTGTAGAAACAGCAATAGAGTTACTTAAGATGAATAAAGAAAATAATATAAGTGAAATTATAGATAAGAGTTTTGAGTTATTTTTAGAAAGTTATAAGGCTGGAATGAGTGGTCATAAAATTAAATAAAAAAATTTAATAAAAAGTGTTGACATAGTATTTATACGTTGATATAATAACAATTGTTCCGAGGAGAGATGGTCGAGTTGGTTTAAGGCACCGGTCTTGAAAACCGGCGTGCGTGTGAGCGTACCCAGGGTTCGAATCCCTGTCTCTCCGCCATAAGTCTTTAGCATTAGCTAAAGACTTTTTTTTTATATAAAATTATAAATTGGGGTGTAAGTATGAATAAGTTAAATGAAATATTAGAGTATAATAAAATGTTTGTAGAAAATAAAGAATATGAGAAATACAAAACAACAAAATATCCAGGTAAAAAATTAGTAATTTTATCTTGTATGGATACACGATTAATGGAATTATTACCAAAGGCACTTAATTTGAAAAATGGAGATGCTAAAATAGTAAAAAATGCAGGGGCTACTATAATGCATCCATTTGGAAGTATAATAAGAAGTATTATAGTTGCAATTTATGAATTTAATACAGATGGGGTATTAGTAATTGGACATAAAGGATGTGGAATGAGCACTATAGATGGTGAAACTACAATTAATAAAATAGTTGAACGTGGGGTATCGAGAGAAACAATAGAAACATTGACGAACTCAGGTATAGATATAAAGAAGTGGTTACATGGGTTTGATTCTATAGAACATTCAGTATTAGAAAGTATAGAGTTAATAAAAAAACATCTATTGGTACCTAAAGATGTAAAAGTGCATGGTTTAATAATGGATCCTGAAAGTGGAAAATTAGAAGTAATAAGTGAAGATTATTAAAAAATAAAAAAAATAAAAAAAATTTTAAAAATGTGTTGACATAATTATTGGGCATTGATATAATAAATCTTGTCTTGGAGAGATGGTCGAGTTGGTTTAAGGCACCGGTCTTGAAAACCGGCGTGCGTGTGAGCGTACCCAGGGTTCGAATCCCTGTCTCTCCGCCATAAGTGGAGAATTACTCAAGTGGCTAAAGAGGCTCCCCTGCTAAGGGAGTAGGCTGGATAATACTGGTGCGAGGGTTCGAATCCCTTGTTCTCCGCCAAAAGCATCTAACGTTTGTTAGATGTTTTTTTGCGTTTAAATAAAAGATATAGGTGCTAGTAATATTAATACATATATTTACAGTGTAAAAAAGATTTAATTCCAAATTTTCCATAACTAATAATTGTAAACGTAATATTTAAATGGTATACTTTTATATAGTTAAGATAGTATAACTTAAAATGGGAGGGTAATAAATGGAAAAGAAATATGTTGTAGGTGTAGATTTAGGGGGAACTAAAATTTACACAGCTTTAGTAGATTTAGAAGGAAATATTATAAAAGAAAAAACAGTTGAAACTTTAGCTAATGAAGGCGAACAAGCTGTTATGGGAAGAATAATAGATACTATTAATTATGTTATAGATGGAACTGATAAAGATTCAATAAGATCAATTGGAATCGGTTCTCCAGGTCCGTTAGATGTTAAAAATGGTATTATAATTCAAAATTCAAATTTACCTTTTAAGAACTTTGCAATAGTAAAGACAATAAGGGAAACATATGATTTACCAACTTATTTAGATAATGATGCTAATGTTGCTACATTAGGAGAGTTTATGTTTGGTGCTGGAAAAGGTACTGAAAACATGGTATTTATTACAGCAAGTACAGGAATCGGTGGCGGAGCTGTTTTAAATGGAAAATTATTCAGAGGAGCTACAGGAAATGCATTAGAAGTTGGACATACAATAGTTGCAACTGAAGGGCCTAGATGTGGATGTGGAAACGTTGGATGTGCAGAGGCATTTGGTTCAGGTACAGCAATTGGTAAGAGAGCTAAAGAAGCTGTAGCAAGTAATGTAGAAACAACATTAAAGAACTATGAAGATGTAACGGCTAAAGAAGTATTTAAAGAAGCAGCTAACGGAGATAGAGTTGCTAAGAATATATTAGAAACTTCATTAACTTATCTTGGAATAGCGGTAGCTAATACTATAACTAACTTTGACCCAGAAAAAGTTGTTATTGGTGGTGGAGTAGTTAATGGTGGAGATATAGTGTTAGACACTATAAGAAAAGTAGTTTCAGAAAGATGCATGAAAACTTTTGTTGAAAGCTGTACAGTAGAAAAGGCTGTTTTAGGTGGAAAAGCAGGAGTTTTAGGAGCTGCAGCTTTAGCAATAACTGAACAATAATAATAATTTTAATAAAAGCTACAACACGTAGAGATTTTCTATAGGTGTTGTAGCTTTATTTTTACAATAAATATATTATTTTAAAGTGGTAATTAGAAAAGTAGTTAAAACAATAGTATTATTAATTTAGGGTGGGGTTAAATTGATTTATGGAAAAAAAATATATTTAAGAGAAATATTAAAAGAAGATATTGATATAGCTTATAATTTATGCTCTGATAGTGAAGTATTAAAATATAATGGTGATCAATATGGAGTATTATCAAAAAAATATATAATTGAACATTTAAAATATTTAAACATACCTTCAAGAAGGAATTATGTAATTGTAGATAAACAAAGTAATATTGTAGGCGTAATAATATATTCTGAAGATAAATATGCTAGAAATATATATAGCATTAGCATAACTATAGGTAAAAAATATTGGCGTAAAGGATATGGAAGCGATGCAATACACACAATCTTAGGGTATTTATTTGGAAAAAGAAAAGCTCATAAAGTTGAGTTAGAAGTTGTAAGAGAAAATGAAGCTGCAATATTGTGTTATAAAAAGTGTGGCTTTATAGAAGAGGGAATAAGAAGAAGCAAATATTACTATCAGGGAAAATATCTAGACACTGTTGTGATGGGGATATTAAAAGAAGAATATAAATGGTAAGGAGTTGCATATGGGAATTAGATTTATTTTTGGTAGAGCTGGTTCTGGAAAAAGTTATTATTGTTTAAATCAAATAAAGAAAAAGCTAGAAAATGATAAAAACAATAAGTTAATACTACTTGTACCAGATCAATATACATTTCAAACTGAAAAGAAATTATTAGAGCATATAGGAGAAAGAGCATTACTTAGAGCTGAAGTATTAAGCTTTAAAAGAATGGCTACAAGAGTATTTGATAGATGTGGTGGCAGGGCCATTAATGTAATAGAGGATTCAGGAAAAAATATGCTTATTTATAAACTATTAAAGGATAAGGGTGAAGAACTTCAATATTTTAATAGAATTAGTAAGCAACAAGGCTTTGTTGGAATAGTATCAAAGTCAATAACTGAATTTAAGAAGTACAATATTTCCGAGGAAATTTTGATAGAAAAAGAATCACAAATAGATAATAAGGATTTAAAAGAAAAGGTAAATGACTTGGCATCTATTTATAAAATATTCAATGAAAATCTTCATAAGGGATATATAGATTCAGAAGATATATTATCTATTTTAGCGAAAAAGTTGAAAGAATGTGAGCTATATAATGATGCAGAAATATGGGTAGATGAATTTACAACATTTACTCCACAGCAGTTAGAAGTTTTAAAGGTATTAGCTAAACAATGTAAAAATATAAATATTACTTTGTGTAGTGATGGTCAAATTCAGTTTACTGAAGGTGAAACAGATATATTTGACGTAATAAAAAATACGGAAAATAGATTATTAAAAATGATGCAAGAAAATAATATTGCATATAAGGAGCCTGTTAACTTAAATAAAGAAAATATATATAGATTCAAAGAAAGTAAAGAGTTAGGGCATATAGAAAAATACTTTTTTAACTTTCCATTTAAAATATATAAGGGTGAATGTAAAGATATAAGTTTATATAAAGCAAATAATAATTATTCTGAAATAGAATGGGTAGCTCAAGATATTTTAAGACTTGTTAGAGATAAAGGTTATAGATATAAGGATATAGCTGTTGTTTGTAGAGAAATTGATAGTTACGATAAAATTACTTCTGTTATCTTTAATGAATATAATATTCCATATTTCCTTGATAAGAAGAGAGAGATATTAAGTAATCCATTAGTAGTACTAATAATATCATCATTAGAGATATTAAGTACTAATTGGTCTTATGAAAGTGTATTTAAATATGTTAAGAGCGGACTTATAACATTAGAATCAACATATATTGATAAATTAGAAAATTATATTTTAGCTAATGGGATAAAGGGATATAAATGGACTAGAGACTTAATAGGTAATACAGATGAGGAATTAACTCAAGAAGAAATTGAAATTTTTGAGTACATGGAAGAAATAAGAAGACCAATAATTAATTTATATAATAAAATAAAAGGCGATGTTACAGTAAGAAAGTATTGTACTGCTTTATATGAATTCTTATTAGAGATAAATGCATTTGAAACTATGGATAAGTGGTTAGAAAACTTTAATGAGCATGGAATGCAAGATAAGATTAAGGAGTATACTCAAGTGCCATCTATAGTAATGGATATGTTAGATCAAGCTGTAGAAGTACTAGGTGATGAAAAGGTTGATTTAAAAACTTTTTCAAAGATATTAATATCAGGATTTGAAGAAAAAGAAATCGGTGTAATTCCTATGGCACTAGATCAAGTAAATATAGGGGATATAGCAAGAATAAAGGGTAGAGATGTAAAAGCACTTTATATAGTTGGTGCTAATGATGGTGTTTTACCATCAGCTAATAAGGATGAAGGAATATTATCTGATGAGGATAGACTTGAATTAAAACAATTAGGAATTGAACTTGCTAGTGATACACGAAGCAGAGTATTTGAAGAGCAATTTATGGTTTATACAGCTTTGACTATACCTTCAAATTACTTAATGATTACTTATCCTATGGCAGACTTTGAAGGAAAGTCTTTAAGACCATCAATAATAATACCAAGATTAAAAAAGATTTTACCTAGATTACAAGAAGAAAGTGAAATATTTAATAAGAATTTACTTAACGATAAATATCATAATATAACGGCACCAACGCCAACATTTAATGAACTTATAGAAGCATTAAGAAAAGAATATGAGAAGGAAGAAATTGAGCCCCATTGGGTAGAAACTTTTAAGTGGTTTGAAGAAAGTGATGAATTCAAAGATAGAACTAAAATTATCTTTAATGGATTGAATTATACTAATTTAATTGAAAGAATTCCAAGAGAAAAAATGAAGCAGCTTTATAGTAATGATAATGGAAGATTAATGTTTAGTGTTTCAAGAATAGAAAAATATGCTCAATGTCCTTTTAGCTATTATGTTCAATATGGATTAAAGGCTAAGGATAGAAAAGTATATGAATTTTCAGCTCCAGACTTAGGTTCATTTATGCATGATATATTAGATAAATTTACAAATAAAATAAAAAAAGAAAATATAGCATGGAGTGATTTAACTAAGGAGAGATGCAGTGAAATAGTTAATGAATTAGTTAATACTAAACTTAAGAATGAAACAAATTCTATATTAAATAGTAATAAGAAGTATCAATATTTCTCAGAAAGATTTAAAAAGACTATAAGCAAATCTGTAACTGTAATATCAGAGCAAATGAGAAAAGGTGAATTTGATATATTTAAGAGTGAATTTGACTTTGGTGATTTTAAAGATTCAGATCCAATAAAATTAGAATTGCCTTCTAAGGAGACAGTTTATTTAAAGGGTAGAGTTGATAGAATTGATAAGGTTGAATTAAATGGAGAAACTTATATACGAATAGTTGATTACAAATCAGGTTCAAAAAGTTTTGATTTAAATGAATTATATTATGGCTTACAAATTCAGTTATTAGTTTATTTAGATGCAATACTAAAAAATTCAGAACAGATTTTAAAGACTCAATGTATGCCTGGTGGAATATTATATTTTAAAATAGATAATCCGATAATTAAATCTAAAAAGGCTTTAAGTGAAGAAGAAATCCAAGTAGAAGTATTAAAGAAATTAAAGATGGATGGATTATTATTAAAAAATGTAGAGCTTGTAAAAGCTATGGATAATGATATGGAAACATACTCATTAATAATTCCAGCTGCATTTAAGAAAGATGGAGATTTTACAAGTACTAGTTCAGTGGTAACTGAATCACAATTTGAATTATTAAGAAATTATGTTAATGATAAAATGATTGAAATATGTGAAGAGATGCTTAGTGGAGAAGTTAAAATAGAGCCTTGTAAATCTTCAAAGGTAACGTATTGTGATTACTGTGATTATTCTGCAATTTGTCAGTTTGATACTTCAATAAGGGATAATAAGTATAAAATTATATTGAAGAAGAAAAAGGATGATTTATGGAATGCAATGGAAAACAAAGTGAAAGAGGAGGAGAGTAAGTAGATATGGCAGAAACTAAATGGACTAATGAACAGCTTCAAGCAATTGAAACTAGAAGATGCAATTTACTTGTAGCAGCCGCAGCAGGTTCAGGTAAAACAGCAGTTTTAGTTGAAAGAATTATAAGAATAATAACTGATGAAGAAAATCCAGTAGACATTGATAAGCTTTTGGTTGTTACTTTTACTAGTGCAGCAGCTTCGGAGATGAGAGAAAGAATAGCAGCTGCTATATCAAAAGCTTTAGAGAAAACTCCTAACTCTAAAAATCTTCAAAGACAGCTTACTTTATTGGGAAGAGCTAATATAACTACTATGCATTCTTTTTGCTTAGATGTAATTAAAAATTATTTTTATACTATTGATTTGGATCCTAGCTTTAGAATCGGGGATGAGACAGAAGCGACCTTAATGAAAAATGAAATAATAGAAGAGCTTTTTGAAGAGTATTATGAAGCGGATAATGAAGAATTTAAGGAATTAATAGAAGCATATAGTGGATCTAAAGATGATGAAAAATTAAAAGAAATGATACTTTCTTTATATAGATTTTCTATGAGTGGACCTTGGCCTGAGAAATGGTTGATTGAAAAAGCAGAAGCTTTTAATATTACTACTTTAGAAGAGCTTGATAAAAGTGAATGGGTAAAGGTATTAAAAGATAGCTTAAGAGTAGAATTAAATGGATTCTTAAATATGTATAAGAAGGCAATTGAAATAATTAATGATACTGATGGATTAGAGCCATACTTAGATGCTTTTAATAGTGATTATGGATATTTAGAAAGAGCTTATGAAAGCTTAAATGGAGGCTTAAATGATATTTATATTGCTTTAAATTCTATTTCATTTATTAAGCTAAAGACTGTTAAGAAGAATCAAGTTTCTGATGAAAATGCCCAAAATTCAGTTAAGGGGATAAGAGATTCAGTTAAGAAAAAAATAAAATCATTAATTGAAAATACATTTGAATTTACTCCACAGGAGGCCTTAGATGGAATAATAGGTGTGTATCCTTTTATGAAAACTTTAGCTACTATAACTCGTGAGTTTTCAAGGAGATTTGATGAGAAGAAAAGAGAAAAAAATATATTAGACTTTAATGATTTAGAGCACCTTTGTTTGAAAATATTAATTGATAGGGATGAAAATAATAATATTGTACCTTCAAAGGTTGCAGAACATTTTATGGAGTTCTTTGATGAAGTATTAGTAGATGAATATCAAGATTCTAACAATGTTCAAGAAACTATAATAGATTTAGTTTCAAGAAGAAAATTAAAAGAGTCTAATGTATTTATGGTTGGTGATGTTAAACAAAGTATATATAGATTTAGACAGGCAAAACCTGAACTGTTTTTAGATAAATATAATAGATATTCTTTAGAGGATGGAAGTAAGAATAGAAAAATTCAATTATATAAAAATTTTAGAAGCAGGCAAGAAGTTATAGAAGGCGTAAACTATATATTTAAAATGGTTATGTCAGAAACTGTTGGTGAACTTGAATATACAGATGAAGAAGCTTTGAATTTAGGTGCAAGTTTTAAGGCAACTGATGATGAAGATTCAATAGTAGGTGGAGAAATTGAACTTCATATATTAGATAAATCGGGTATTGTTAAGGAAGAAGAAAGTGAAGTTGTAGATGAAGACAGTGAAGTGGTAAGTAAAGAAGATGAAGAAGATATAGATGCTATTACCCTTGAAGCTAAAATTGTTGCAAAAAGAATAAAGGAATTATTTGAATCTAAAGATGGTAAAAAGTTTAAAGTATTTGATAAAGATACTAATGAATATAGAGATGTTAGATATAAGGATATAGTTATTCTTTTAAGAGCAACAAAAAATTGGGCAGAGATATTTTTAGATGAATTAGGTTCAGAAGGAATTCCAGTGTATGCAGATACAGGTAGTGGATATTTTGAATCTATTGAAATTAGAACTATAATGTCACTATTAAAAATAATTGATAATCCACTTCAGGATGTACCTATGATAGGAACTTTAAGATCACCTATAGTTGGATTTACAGCTGAAGAGTTAAGTGATTTAAGGTTATTAAATAAGGAGTTATATTTTTATGAAATAATAAAGGAAGTTTGCGAAGGTAACTATGAGGTAGATAATGAATTAAAGTTTAAATGTATTAACTTTATAGCTGCTTTAACTAAATGGAGGGAAAAATCTATTTATACTCCAATAGATGAATTTATATGGTATTTATATATGGATACTGCATTTTATGGATATGTTGGAGCAATGCCTAATGGAAAGCTTAGACAGGCAAACTTAAAAATTCTTTTCCAAAGAGCAAAACAATATGAAAGTACTAGCTTTAAGGGATTATTTAATTTTATAAACTTTATTAATAAGTTAAGAAAGTCTTCTGGTGATATGGGAAGTGCTAAGGTTCTTGGTGAAAATGAAGATGTAGTAAGAATTATGAGTATTCATAAAAGTAAAGGGCTTGAGTTCCCAGTAGTATTTACTAGTGGAATGGGGAAACAGTTTAATTTAATGGATTTATCAAATTCTATCTTATATCATGAGGAATTAGGTTTTGGTCCTAGTTATGTTAATTTAGAAACTAGAAATTCATATTCAACGTTAGCAAAAGAAGCTATAAAGAAAAGAATAAGATTAGAGACTTTATCTGAAGAGATGAGAATACTTTATGTTGCATTTACTAGAGCAAAGGAAAAATTAATTATTACTGGAGCAACTAGTAATTTAGAAAAAGCAATTAATAATTGGGTATCTTCAGCTTCATTAGATGAAAATATAGTATTACCTTCGGAAGTCTTAAAAGGAAAATCATATTTAGATTGGATTGCTATGGCAATGTGTAAACATACCTGTGGAGAAAAGTTAAGAGGGGTTACGGGTGCTACTAGAGATTTAATTACAAGTGACTTTTCCACATGGAATATAAAATTCTGGACTAAAGACTTATTAACAGTGGATAAAAATTTAGAGGCTGTGGATAAAATTGAAGAAGATAGTCTATTTATAAACTCTGAAGATATAGTTGTTGATAAAGAAATAAAGAGAAGACTTGATTATAAATATAAGTTTATAGAAGGAGCAATGTTACCTAGTAATATTTCGGTTTCTGATTTAAAGAAAAAAGAATTTACTTATGGTGATGAGGTTCATGATACTGTAGAAGTATTTAAAGAAAAGGAAGTCTTAAAGCCTAAATTTTTAAAAGAAGAAAAAGGATTATCGGCAGCTGAAAGAGGAACTGTAATTCACTATGTTATGCAAAGATTAAATTATGATAGAGTAAATAGTGATTCTGAAATAAAAGCTCAAATTGAAGAAATGGTATTAGATAATTCATTAACTGAAAGGGAAGCTTCTGTTGTTTGGTATAAAAAAATATATAAATTCTTTATTAGTCCGTTAGGTGAAAGATTACTAAAATCTTATAAAGAAGGAAGATTGGTAAGTAGGGAATTACCTTTCTTTACTGAACTAAGTAGCGTAGAATATAATACTGAATTAAATAAAGATGTTTATATTGATGAAAAGATTAGACTTCAAGGGATAATAGATTGTTTCTTCGAAGAAGAGGATGGAATAGTACTTTTAGATTATAAGACTGATTATGTTGAAGAAGGTAATGAAGATGAGATTATTGAAAGATATAGATCTCAACTTAAGTACTATAAAGATGCTTTAGAAAAAATAACAGGGAAAAGAGTAAAGGAAAGTTATCTTTATTTATTTGGAATAGATAAAGGAGTTTTAGTAAAAGAATAATTATTAAATAGATAGGCTAGCAGAAAAATGATATGCTCCCTTTATGGTAGACAGTTAAAATAATAAAGACTGTTACTTGAGAGGAGCATATCAGAACTTTGCTAGCCTTTAGTGTTTTATATATTAAAGAAAGTTTTCAGAAATTTTTAAAAGATTGTCCTTAGTATTTAGAGTTTTATCATCTAAAACTTTTTCTAATAAAAACGTTAGTATTTCTCCAATAATTTTTCCAGGTTTAATATTTAAATGTGTCATTAAATCAGAGCCAGTAACAGCTAAGTCTTTGATATAAAGTGGTTCTTTATTTTTAAGTATTAATTTTACTCTATCAGAAATATAATCTACTTTTTTCAAGAAAGGAACTGGATCCCATAATGAATTTATATCAGCTTTTTGGAGTTCAAAAAGTGTAAATATATTTTCACTACCAACACGTATTAATAATCTTTTGATTTCACCATCATTAGGCATATAATTAACATCTAAAACTAAGTGATCATAAATTATTTTAGAAACTTTGTCTATAGTATTATTATCAAATTTTAGTCTAGATAATATTGGTTTACATATTATTGCACCTTCTTGAGCATGACCAGGGAAGTAGCAATGACCATTAGGTAATTGCTTTAATGTATTAAGCTTACCAACATCATGGAAAAGAGCTGATAATCTTAAGATTAAATCATTATTTGAAGTATTACTTATTACATTTAATGTATGATTAAAAACATCTCTATTATGATTATTACAAAGAGGTGTATAACCAACCAAATTATAAATTTCAGGAATAATTATTTCAAGAATTCCAGTATCTTTAAGTAAATTCAAACCATCACAAGGATTGTCGGAAGTCAGGATTTTACATAATTCATCTCTAATACGCTCAATACTAATATTTTTTATTAGTTTATAATTTGATTTTATAGCTGCATATGTTGAATCATCAATTTTAAATCCTAACTGACAGCTAAATCTAATAGCACGCAACATTCTTAAAGCATCTTCTTGGAATCTTTTATTTGGATCGCCAACAGCCTTAATTGTTTTATTTTTTATATCATCTATACCATTAAAATAGTCTATAAGACCTTCTTTATTGTTATAAGCTAAAGCATTAACTGTAAAGTCACGCCTTGATAAATCTTCTTTTATGTTTGAAACAAATTCAACAGATTCGGGATGACGATTATCCAAATAATTTCCTTCTGTTCTGTAAGTAGTAACTTCTAGATTTTCATTATCTAATACAACGGTAATTGTCCCATGTTTAATTCCCGTTGGTATTGTTTTTTCAAATAGTGATTCTGTTATGTTTGGTAAGGCAGAAGTGGTTATATCATAATCTTTAGGTGTTAAACCAAGTAAGCAATCTCTAACACATCCACCAACCATAAAGGCTTCATAATTATTTTTATAAAAAGTATCTATAATAAATTGAACGTTATTTGGTATATTAATAAGCATATTAAATCATCCTTTAAAATAAATTGTTATTAATATATTTTAACATAAAGATTATGAAAAAAAGATAATAGTAAAAAATTAAGAGGTAGAAGTTAAATGAATTAGAATTTAGTTTCTACCTCTTAATACTTATTTAATTATTACCTTTGTACCAGCTTCTATATTATCATATAGCCATTTAGCATCTTCAGTTTTTAATCTAATGCAACCATGAGAAGCCGGAGTACCTAAAGTGTTATCAACTACTTCACTTTGGTCTTCATTATAAGGAACTGAGTGGAAAAGATAATCTCCATAAAACTGTACCCAGTACTTACCACCTTGATTGTATTTATCAGAAAAGAACCAATCACCACGTTCTCTTACATCATAAACACCAGTAGGGGTATTTTCACCATCTATACCAGTTGAACAAGTAAAGGATTTAATTTTATCCCATTTATTCATTGAGCCTTTATAAACATAAGTAATTTGATCAGCTAAACTAACGTATATTAAATTAGAAGTTAAGCTTTCAAGATTTAATGTATTAATATTAGAGCTAGTTATTGAATTAAGCAACTCACTAGAGGTTGATGTTGAATTTTGTGTACTATCTGATGAACTTAATGAAGCTAAGTAACTTTCTTTAGCTTCAGCAATTGAGGTAATTTTATTTTGAATATCAGAATCATCTTTTGAAACTATAGAAGTATCAATATTATTTAATAAATTTATGGCTTTTGTATAGTAATCATTATTAGCTAATTCATCTGCTTCATTAAATATACTTTCTTTATAGTTACTAATACATTTTTCTATATATTCATTTGCTTTTTCTGAATAGTCTGAATCAGCAGGGATTTTCTTTAGAAAATTAAGAGCTGTTTCAAAGTTACCACTATCACAATTATCTAATCCAAGAGATAAAAGAGCTTCGTAATCTGAAGAGTCTTCAGGTTCATAACTTTCATCTAATGAAATTATAAGCTTATTTATAGATGAATTTAAGATATCATAACTTTTAATTTCATTAAGAACTATTAAAGCTTTATCTTTATTTTCATCATCTTCTGATAATGTGTCACATATATTATTAACTATTCCAGAAAAGTAAGTATTTAAATCATTATTTAATGTTTTTTTCTTTAATTTTAAATAAATATTATCACTATCAATGAGACTTTTTGCATCAGTAAAATTACAATTATTAAATTCTGAATAAAACTCACTTGTAATTTTAGAGTATTTATAATTTACATAATAGTTTAAAGTCAAAATTAATAACAGGAATGAAAAAGCTGTAGTAACAATTTTAAATATATTGTTTTTTTTACGTTTTCTAAATAAATTTTGCAATGTTATACCTCCTTATAGCTATTAATAATATTTGACTAATTTTCCAATTTTAAACCTATAATTAGTAAATTTACAAAAAGTACATAAGAAAATATTGAAAATATGATATACTTAAAAGGTATAGGGGATTGTTAATTTAGAAGGTTTTAGAGAATAAAGGAGCGATAATATAAAAATGAGAAATAAATTTATTTTTAGCATAAATCCTAAGAAATATGTTTATTTAAATAAAGAAAAATTGAGTAAAGCTTTTTTGTATGTTTTATTATTATCCGTAATTATAGGGCTTGTTCAAGGTGTAATGGGAGCAGTATTAATATCAGGAATAGAAAAAACTACTAAAATGATTTTAGAAGAAGATGAAGTGCAATTTGAAATGAAGGATGGAGTTTTAGATTTTAAAAACTCACCTTTAAAGGAAGAAGAAGGTCAGGCTTTATTATATATTGATACAAATAAAGATATAGATGATTTAGATTCTCTAAGAAGCATTACAGTTCATAAAGATACAGTGACTGTATTACTAAGGGATGGATTTATGGTTAAGAGTGGTTCAGAAAGTGTTACTCAAAAATATTCTGATTTAGGATTAGATTTAATCAACTTTAATAATGATTTTGTTATATCGATTATTGAAAAACTTGATATAGTAAAATATATAATAATACCTATTATGATAGTAGTTAATTTTGTTCAATTATTAATGTATGCATTATTTATATCATTAATGGGAATTTTAAGTAACCTAATTTCAAATAGAAAAATGTCTTATAATAGGGTATTTAATTTAGCCTTATATTCAGTTACATTGCCAACGATAATTAATTTAATATTCCCAATAGGAGTATATTCAATTTTAATTGGAGGAATTATATTAATGTTTGGATTAAGTTTTATTAATGATAATTACTTAAAACAAACTATTGATAGGGAATAATTACAATATAAATTGTTTTATTTCTTGAAAAATTAATTTATTTGTGTTAACATAGATTTGTTAACACCATGGAGCGTTAGTTAAACGGATATAACACGCCGCTACGGACGGCGCATTAAGGGTTCGATTCCTTTACGCTCTGCCATTTAAGAACTATTGAATTTCAATAGTTCTTTTTTTTTGATTAAATTTCATCTTGCTAGGAAAACTAAGAATATAGTTTGAATAAAGAGGTATTAAAAATATGATCAATATTTTAATAAGTCAAATTGATGAACATAATGAAAGTAATATATTAGCAACAAAAGAGTTTAATCCTGAGGTAGTTTATCTTATTAAAGATAAATCATATGAAGATAAGGTTGATACATTAAAGAATTATTATGAAAATAATTTTAAAAATGTTAAGTTAGAACTATTTAATGTTGAAGAGGGAAATAATAAAGCTTTAGAAAAAATAATAGACAATGTAAAAGACAAGAATATAATAGTAAATTTAACTGGTGGAAAAAGAGTAAATTCATTAATTTTATTAGATATTTGCTTAAAAATGAAAATTAAAGCATTATATATTGATATTAAGAAAAAGGTTATGTATGAATTTAATAATAATGATATTTTAATTTCTAGTAAAAGTTTTGAGGATTTAGAAATTGATGATATAGTAAAGGCTTCAGGTGGAATGATTGTTGAAGATGCTTCGCAATTATGTAATAAAAAAGATTTAATATATTTTTCTGAACAAATATCAAAGAATTTACCATTATGGCATGAATATAAACAAAAATTATATGAAGCAAGTATATTTGAGCATGATTCTAATAATCAGCAAAGAATATATATACATACAGATAAATTAGATGAAAAAGAAAAAAAATTGTTAAATAAAGTGTTAGAAAAACTTGAAGAAATGAAAGAAATAACTCTAAATAAAAGTAATAATAAAATAACAGTGGATTTTTTAAATAATTATATAAAAGCATTTATTTTTAAAAGTGGAACATGGTTAGAAATAGAAACTAATAAGCTTATTAATAAAATAGAAGAAATAGATGAATCTAAAAATGGCGTTATGTTTTTATGGAATGATGATAATAAAAGTGTTAGAAATGAAGTTGATGTAGTAGCAGTAAAAGATTCTGTACCTATTTTTATTTCTTGTAAAGATAGTGATAAATATAATGAAATGGCCCTAAATGAATTAAATGTTTATGCTTCAAAGTTTGGTGGAGAAAATTCATATAAATTCTTGGTAGCAACAAAAGAGCCAATAAAATCTCCAGTAAGCATAAGAGCAAAAGAAATGGGAATCCACCTAATAATCTTCGACGGAGACGAAGATAAATTTATACGAACAATTAAAGCTATAATTTAGCTTGAACGTGTAATTACGAAAAAAAGAAGATATTATCTTTGTGGGAATTAGTGAAATCTCGCCTTGAATTTATATGGTTACTTTCATAAAGTTTTCTAAAGATTATAAACTCACCTATCGGCTCAAACATATAATCTTCTTAACGTAAACTTTATTCCAGTAACTATTAAATTCTACGGCTCGATTTCAATATTCCCTTCAATATAATATCTTCTTTTTTCTATATATACATAGTAAACTAAATTATTGCTAGAATTACCATGCCACTACTTGTAGTATAAGAATTAACTGACAAGAAGAAGTTTATGTTTAAGTTAGTTCAATATGATAATAAAGAAAAAATAAATGAATTATTGGAAGGAAAATTATATTAATTCCTGGAGATAATCTATTTATTTTTTTGTTTTACTATGATGAATAACTAAATTTTTCACCAATTTTTTCTCCCATGTTGACTTTGGTTTCGAAGCCAAAGGAAGATTGAAGTAAAATATCATCGTCTATGGTTACTGTATTCTTTTTGAAGAATAAAATTGTTGTTGATCCACCAAATTTGAAGTAGCATTTTTCATCACCTTTTTTAACCTTTTGATTAGGTGTATAGCTTTGGATTATAGAACCAACACAAGTAGCACCAACTTCAACATGAATTACATCACCAAAATTTTTAGAGTGGAAAATTGACCATTCTCTTTTATTTTGACAATATAATTTAGGAACTCTCTCTAATGCTGTAGGATTAACTGAATAATAATTTCCAAGAACCTTATTTGAAGCTTCAATAGTTCCATTATCTATAAAGTGCAATCTATGATAATCAGTAGGGCATAATCTTAAAACTAAGCAAACACCACCATTATATTCTTTTGCAATTTCATCATCTTGAATTAATTCAGACAAGCTGTATGTAATTCCCTTTACTTGGATTAGTTCATTTATATCAATATTAGTATGGGCCATTAAACGTCCATCACCAGGAGAGATTAATATATTTTTATTAGTATTAATCGGTCTAGCTTCTTTTGTAAGCCTTCTAATAAAAAAATCATTAAAGCTTTTAAAGTCAGAAGGAATGGTTGGACACATATCCATATCAATATTAAAACTTGAAATAAAAGAAGGAATTTTTTTTCTACTTAATTTACTATCACAATATAATCCATATAGTTTTGAAAATATCTTTCTTTTAACAAATAGTTCTACAAAACCTTTGCCAATTGGAGATTCATATGCCCAATTAATATATTTTTCTCCAGCTACTGCTTCTGTATCGTATTTATTTGTTCTTCTATTATAAATTTGTATCATTTAATTACCTCGTATTATTTTTTATAATTAATAAAATAATATTAATTATCGTAAAGATATATTTAATTACTATTATATAATATATTAACATATTTTATTTTAATAGTTTATTAACATTAATATAAAGAAAAAATATTTGAAAGAAAAGATATAAAATAATAGAATAAACTTATAAAATATAGTTCGTGATATGGAGGAATAAGATGAGTTTGGAAATAAAAATAGTAAATGCAACAATAGATATTTTTAGAGAAAAAGGTGTTAAATTTACTATGGATGATTTGGCCAATAGACTTGGGGTTAGCAAACGTACATTATATGAGAATATAGATAGTAAAGAAACACTTTTGAATTTACTGGTAGATGAAGTATTTGATTCGGTAACTGAAAAAGGAAAAGAAGTAATTAATGATGACAGTATTGGAGACTTAGAAAAATTAAAGAGGGTACTAACTATTTTGCCAACATCTTACGATACTATAGATTATACTAAAATACATGAAGTAAAAAAGTTCTATCCTAAAATATATGAAAAAATCATATATAGATTAGATTTGACTTGGGAACAAACAGATGAATTAGTTAAGAAGTGTATTAATGAAGGATTAATTAAAAAAGTTAATATATATCTTATGAAGAGTATACTAACAGGAAGTATGAGAATTTTATTAGAAGATAATAAATTAAGAGAAGAAAAAATAGATTACTCTGAAACAATGAAGAATATTGTAGATATAATGTTTGATGGATTAGCAATTAAATAAATAAAAAGTCATAATAAAGGAGCCTATAATTTAGACTCCAATATAATGACTTTTTTTATTATTCAGCGAATTTTTCTAAGAATTCATCGTAAGACATTGATCTATCGAAAATAGATCCATCATCATTTACTCTTATAATTCTATTTGCAACTGTTTGAACGAATTGATGGTCATGAGAAGCAAATAAAACATTACTGTTATAATCTTTTAATCCATTATTTACAGCTGTAATTGATTCAAGGTCTAAGTGGTTAGTAGGACCATCTAAAATTAATACATTTGCATTAGAAAGCATCATTCTAGAAAGCATACATCTAACCTTTTCTCCCCCAGATAATACGTTAGCTTCTTTTAAAGCTTCTTCTCCAGAGAATAACATTCTTCCTAAGAATCCTCTAATATAACTTTCAGATTTTTCTTCAGAGAATTGTCTTAACCAGTCAACTAGGCTTAATGAACAATCATTAAAGAATTCAGAGTTATCTTTAGGGAAGTAAGCAGTAGTTATAGTGATACCCCATTTGAATTCACCAGCATCTGGTTCCATTTCTCCATTGATAATCTTAAATAAAGTAGTGATTGCAATTTCGTTACCAATAAAAGCAATTTTATCTTCTTTATTTACTCTGAAGCTTACGTTATCTAGAACTTTAACTCCATCAATAGTCTTAGATAAGCCTTCAACTACTAATATATCATTACCAACTTCTCTTTCAGGTTTAAATCCAACGAATGGATATCTTCTGCTTGATGGTTGAATATCATCTAAAGTAATTTTATCTAATAACTTCTTACGAGATGTTGCTTGCTTAGATTTAGAAGCATTAGCACTGAATCTTGCAATGAAGTCTTGTAATTCTTTAATTTTTTCTTCTTTTTTCTTATTTTGATCTTTAGCCATTTGAGTAGCTAATTGACTTGATTCATACCAGAAATCATAGTTACCAACATATAATTTAATCTTACCAAAGTCAACGTCAGCCATGTGAGTACAAACTTCGTTTAAGAAATGTCTATCATGTGATACAACTATAACTGTTCCTTCAAAGTCACCTAAGAAGTTTTCAAGCCATTTAATTGATTTTATATCTAAGTGGTTAGTAGGCTCGTCTAGGATTAATATTCCTGGGTTACCGAATAAAGCTTGAGCAAGTAATACTTTAACCTTTTCAGCACCAGTTAATTCAGACATTAATTTGTAGTGAGCATCAGTTCCGATTCCTAATCCTTGTAATAAAGATGATGCTTCTGATTCTGCTTCCCAACCGTTTAATTCAGCAAATTCACCTTCTAATTCAGCAGCTTTAATTCCGTCTTCATCTGAAAAGTCTGGCTTAGCATATAAAGCATCTTTTTCCTTCATTATAGTATGTAATCTTTCATTACCCATTATAACTGTTTCTAAAACAGGGAATTCATCATATTTGTAGTGGTCCTGATTTAAAACAGACATTCTTGTATTTGGAGCAATTACAACTTCACCAGTATTTGGCTCAACTTCTCCAGATAATATTTTTAAAAATGTAGATTTACCAGCACCATTAGCACCGATAACACCATAACAGTTACCAGGAGTAAATTTTATATTAACATCTTCAAATAATTTACGAGACCCGTATCTTAAACTTACATTTAAAACATTTATCACTCAACATACCTCATTTCATTTATTATTCTTTCGATATTATAACATAAAAATTTTAACTTTGTATTAAAATATACAATAAATAAACTAGTGAATTAGTGAGAAATTTACAAAAAAAATCATTGTAAAAATTTTATATACAAAAAATGATTTATTAGCATAAAAAAGAAGGGGGAAATTAAGTATGTAAAAATAAAGAAAAATGCTTATAATAAAAGAGATTATAAGCATTTTTCTTTATAAAAAGTATTTATTTAAATCTTCAAAAGTTTTTATATTAAATATATCTAAAGCAATATTAATAACTTCATTGTTTTCTAAGGATTCTAGTTTATCAATATATTTTTCAGAAAGTGTTCCTAGTCTTTGTGTTAGTAGTTGCATTAATAATAAATGTTGACCACGCTCTATTCCGGCTTCAACGCCTTCTTCGTAAGAATCAAAACTAAACATATAATATAAACCTCTCTTATAAAAATTATATTACATAAGTAAAGACACAGATAAAGTGACTTAAACTTCCTAGTAATATGAAGATATGAAATATTTCATGGAATCCCCATTTACCAATTCTTAATTTTTCGGGTTTAACTCCATAAATTACACCACCAATTGTATAAAGAACACCACCAAGTACTAGCCAAAATAAGCTTATTCCAGGTAATACTGCTGTTAATGGTTTTATCATAAATAAAGCAGCCCAACCCATTCCTATATACATTGCAGTTTGAAGCCATCTAGGACAATCAAACCAGCAAAGTTTAAATGTAATACCAAGCACAGCTATAGTAACCATTATTATAAACATTGTAATTCCTAATTTACCGCCTATAGAAATTAAACAAAATGGAGCATATGAACCAGCAATTAAAACAAAAATCATTGAATGATCTAGTTTTTGAAAAATTGAAATAACTTTTTCGTTTGAAGTTATCCCATGATACGTTCCAGAAGTTGTATATAAAAGAATTAAACTAATTCCAAAAATAATTACAGATAATATGGCAGTAGTTGTTGGATTAGATGATATTACCTTAGCTAGCATAGCAATTAAAGCAATTAGTGATAATCCAGCACCAGCAAGATGAGTTATAGCATTAATAGGTTCCCTTAATTTTTTGTACATATAAAAAAACACCTCTCAATTCAATAAGTAGTTTTCAAAACTACATGATATTATATTAATATTATTTGTTATATGTGCAGTATAGTCAAAGTTTATTTTAGGAGATTTAAGGAAATTATCAGTAAATACATCTGTTTTTCTTGCAAATATTAGAAAATACTATTATTATTAAAATATAATAGTGATAACAAGTAGTTTTCAAAACTATATGGAGGATGTTATGGATATAATAGAAATATTAAATAGTTTACCGTTAGAAAGTAATATTAAGTTAGATGAAGTACCTGAAATAGATTTATATATGGATCAAGTAATACAATTGTTTGAATCAAAATTAAGCAATCAAAAAAGAAATGATGATGAAAAAATATTAACAAAGACAATGATTAATAATTATGCTAAAGGGAAGTTATTATTGCCAATAAAGAATAAGAAGTATTCAAAAGAACATATTATATTAATGTCTTTAATTTATAATTTAAAAGGAGCTTTATCAATAAATGATATTAAGCTTTCATTAGATAAAATAATAAGTAAATCAGAAGATGGGAATTATCCATTAAGAGAATTATATTCGAGCTTTTTAAAAGAGTGTGCTAATGATGAAAGTAATTTTAAAATAGATGTAAGCACAAGATTTGAAAATATAAGCAATATAGTTGACGGAAATGAAAAATTAGATGGAGATTTTGAAAAGAAATTTTTACTATTATGCTCTCTAGTAAATATGAGCAATATGTATAGAAGGATGAGCGAAAAATTAATTGATGAATTTTTTACTGAACAGGAGTAATATATGAGAAATTCAAGTGATTTAAAAAGAGAATTAGGTAGAATTGATGGTCGTGGATATAAATCATATAAGGATTTAGAGGGACAATATAGTTTTAATAATTATATATTGAGTATAGACCATGTTCAAGGAGACCCATTTGCATCACCATCAAGAGTAAGAGTGATAGTAAATAGACACTTCAATAAATTTCCTGGGGAATTATTTGACGAAAAATATAAAACAGTAGCATTATGTGATTTTTTAACTAGATTATTTAGTAAAAATATTTATAAATATGGAGAAAAAATATTTGGATCAGGAAAAAGTGGACTTATAGAAATAAGTAGATGTCCACAACAAATATTAGAAAGAACTTCAGTAATAATAGATAACGAAAAAATAGAGGCAAGATTTTACGTTGGATTCCCTGCTAAGGGAAGAAGTGTATTATCAAGAGAATTAGAAAAGATATTATTTAATGTTTTACCTAATATAGTTGAAAATACATTGATTTATAATAAAATAAACACTAAAGCTTTAAGTGATAGAATAAAATTAGTTGAAGATCAAGAATTTATAAGAAATGAGCTTGAAAATAGAAATCTTGTTGCTTTTGTTGGTAATAATTCTATATTACCAAGAGAAAGTGGAGTTTCACAAAAACCTTTAAAAGATGGGAAAAAGTTTATTTCACCTAAAGAATTGGAAGTAGAATTTAGTACACCAAATAGAGGGATAATTAAAGGTATGGGTATACCAAAAGGAATAACTCTAATAGTTGGAGGAGGATATCATGGTAAATCAACATTGCTTAGGGCATTAGAGCTTGGTGTATATAATCATATAGAAGGTGATGGTAGAGAGTTCGTTATTACAGATGATAGTGCATTAAAGGTTAGAGCTGAAGATGGAAGAGCAATAACTAAAACAGATATATCATTATTTATCAATAACTTACCTAATGGAAAAGATACTAAGAGTTTTTATACTGAAAATGCAAGTGGAAGTACATCACAAGCTGCAAATATCATTGAAGGAATTGAAAGTGGAACAAAGCTATTTTTAATTGATGAAGATACATCAGCAACTAATTTTATGATTAGAGATAGAATAATGCAACAGCTTGTAGCTAAAGATAAAGAGCCAATAACTCCTTTTATTGATGTAGCAAAGAGTCTTTATAACGAAAAAGGAATATCTACTATATTAGTTGCAGGAAGTTCAGGAGACTTTTTTGATATTGCAGATTTAGTTATTCAAATGGATAATTATGAACCTTTTGAGGTTACTGAAAAGGCTAAGTCTTTAAGTAAGGGATCAACTGAACATAATAAAGATTTAAATATTGATATTAATTTTAATAGGGTAATTCTTAAAGGAACAATAGAAAGTGGACCTAAAGGTGTAAAGATAAAAACATTAGGTAAGGATGGAATTTCTATTAACAGAGAAAATATAGATTTACGTGCTGTGGAGCAAATCGTAGATAGTGAACAATTAAATACTATTGGAGCTATTATGAAATATGTTGAAAATAAATTAATGGGAAAGGATTTAACATTAATTGAAATAACAGATAAAATAATTGAAGAATTAAATAAGAATCTTATTAACATTGATAATATTAAAGGTGGACATGGAAGCTTGGCTATGGTAAGAAGGCAAGAAATTATATGTGCATATAATAGATATAGAAAAATAAAAATAAAATAATTTTGAATAAATGGAAAAAATATCTAGCATATTTTTAAGATATATGGTAATATTAATATTGTTAAGTTAATAATTAACAATATGGCTTGTTGGTCAAGAGGTTAAGACGTCACCCTCTCACGGTGAAATCAGGGGTTCGATTCCCCTACGAGTCACCATTATCAAGGATTAGGGAGTTAAACAATTTTGTTTGCTCCTTTTTTTTATTTGATAGAGTATCCGTTGTAACACTCCCACATATTTAGATAGGAAATAATAGCAGATATGATTCTAGACTAGGTGATATTAGGGTGTAACGAATTTTAACCTTAAGGTGGAAATAAAGCTCTATTTTAAGGTTAGAATTCAGTTTATAAAAAAAGCTGCCAATATGGCAGCTTAAATATCTAATATATAAAGTTTGCGATTAGAACTATAACTGGTAAAGTTATTAATGTTCTTTCAATAAATATTATAATTAATTCTTTTATATTTACTGGAATTTTAGAACCAAGTAAAACTCCACCAACTTCAGACATATATACAAGTTGAGTTACAGAAACTGCAGCAACTATAAATCTTGTCATTTCACTAGTTATTGTTGTTGAAGCAACAACTGAAGGAAGTAACATATCTGCAAATCCAACAACTAATGTTTGAGAAGCTTGAACGGCTTCAGGTACTTGTAATAATTGAAGTATTGGAATAAATGGTACTCCAAGGATTTTAAATAGTGGAGTGTAAGTAGCTATTATAAGAGCTATTGTTGCCATACACATAACAACAGGAAGAACTCCAACCCACATATCTAAGACATTCTTAGCACCATCAGCAAAAAATTCTTTTATACTAGAATTCTTTCTTGCTTTTGTTATAGCTTGTTCATATCCCCATGATAAAGATGTATATCCTTCAGGAATAGATTCATCTATTTTATTAGTTTTACCATTATAATATGTATCTTTCTTTTTTGATAAAGGATATATTCTTGGTACTATTACGGCTGCAACTATTCCAGCAAAGGTAACAGTTAAATAAAATGGTACAAATATATTTCCAAGACCAACAGTATTTATTACTACTAAGCTAAATGTAATTGAAACTGCAGAGAATGTAGTACTTATAGTTGCAGCTTCTCTTTCAGTATAAAATCCATCTTCATATTGTTTATTAGTTAGCATTATTCCTAAAGTACCATCACCTAACCAAGAAGTAATACAGTCAATTGAAGAACGACCAGGTAATTTAAATACAGGTCTCATTATTTTAGTTAATAATGATCCAAAGAACTCTAATAGACCAAAGTTAAGTAATAACGGTAAGAATAATCCTGCAAATAAGAATATAGAAAATAATACAGTTAAAAGATCATTCAATACAAAAGCACCAGTATCACCGCTTATTATCATTTGAGGACCTATTTGGAATGCAGCAAGAACCCCAAATATACCACCTAATACTCTAGAAACTAACCATAGTGGTGTAGTGGTAAATAATGAGCTTAAAATCTTATTGTTAGTGATAAATTTAGGCTTAACAATTGTTGCTATTAAACTAAGTATAGCTGAAATAGCCATTGTACCTGTAATTATATATACTAAATATTCACCAAGAAAATTTACTAACATTCCAGAAAAAATAGCTATTGGAATTGTTACATCACCTTCATATTTTATTGGAATCATAAATAATAAGACACCAATTATAGAAGGAATGATGAATTTTAAATTATCTTTTAAAGTAAATTTACTTTTATTATCATCAAATGGTTTTAATTTTGAAACTTCCATTTTTTCTCCTTTATACATAAAAATTTATAATTATTCATCTATATTCATTCTAAATGCAAAAATATTAAAAATCAATATTTTTAATGCATAAAAATTAAAAAAAGGACTGGAAATTTTAATTTTTATGCAGATATATTAAATTTTATGTATTTTTTATTCAAGTATATAGAAGGTAATTATTTAATAAGGAAGCAAAGAGAATAAATGTAAAGGAAGTTTTTATGGTAAATAATAATAAAGATAATTATAATAGAGAGATAACAGTCTAAGGTTCAGGAGATGATTAAGGTGAATTATAGGGAACAGATTAAAGAATGCAGTAGAATAGTAGTTAAAGTAGGAACGTCAACACTTACTTATGATAATGGAAATATAAATTTAACAAGAATAGAAAAGTTGACAAGAGTACTATCAGATTTAATGAATTCTGGAAAAGAAGTTGTGTTAGTTACATCAGGAGCAGTTGGTGTTGGAGTTAACAAGCTTAAATTAAAGGAGAAACCAAAGAGTATAAAAGAGAAACAAGCAGTAGCTGCAGTAGGTCAGTGTGAGCTTATGCATATATATAGTAAGTTTTTTGGAGAATATAGTCATGTTGTTGGGCAAGTGTTATTAACAAGAGATGTTGTTGAGGATGATCATATAAGAGAAAATGTTGTTAATACATTTGAAACTTTATTAGAAAATGGAATAATACCAATAGTTAATGAAAATGACACAGTTGCCATAGATGAAATAGAAAATATAGTTAGATTTGGTGATAATGATAATTTATCTGCAATAGTAGCTCAATTAGTTTGTGCAGACTTATTAATTATACTATCTGATATAGATGGATTTTATGATTCAGATCCAAGAAAAAATCCAGATTCTCAGCTTATAAAAACAGTAGAAGAAATTACACCTGAGCTAGAAGCATGTGCAGGTGGTGCTGGAAGTTCGCTTGGAACTGGAGGAATGGCTACAAAGTTAACAGCAGCTAAAAGAGCTACAAGTGCTGGATGTAATATGGTATTAGCTAATGGTGATAATCCATCAATATTAATGGACATTACATCAGGTAAAGAGATTGGAACATTATTTATAAAGAAATAAGAATGTAGAGAGGAGTTAAGTAATAATGAATGAATTAATTATTAAAGGAAAAAAAGCTAAAGAAGTATCTTTCATACTAGGAAATTTAAGTACTGGAGAAAAAAATAATGGATTAAATGCTATGGCTGATTTTTTAGTTAATAATAAGGAAGAAATTATTAATGCTAATAAAATTGATTTACAAGCAGCAATAGAAAAAGGTACATCTAAATCTATGCTTGATAGATTAGCTTTAAATGAAGAAAGAATAGAAGGAATGGCAAATGGATTAAGACAAGTTTCTGCACTTCCAGATCCAGTTGGAGAAGTCTTAGGAATGTGGACTAGACCTAATGGATTGCAAATAGGTCAAAAAAGAGTTCCTTTAGGAGTTATAGGAATAATATATGAGGCAAGACCAAATGTAACAAGTGATGCAGCAGGATTATGCTTTAAAGCTGGTAATGCAGTTATTTTAAGAGGTGGAAGTGAAGCTATTAACTCTAATAAGGCTATAGTTAAGGTTTTAAGAGAAGGACTTAAATCTATAGATCTTCCAGAAGATGCAATTCAATTAGTAGAAGATACTAGCAGAGAAGTAGCAACTGAAATGATGAAATTAAATGAATATATAGATGTTTTAATTCCAAGAGGAGGAGCAGGGCTTATTCAAGCCGTAGTCAGAAATGCAACTGTACCAGTAATTGAAACTGGAACAGGTAATTGTCATATATATGTTGATGAATTTGCAGATTTTGAAATGGCTAAGAATATTGTATTAAATGCAAAGACTTCAAGACCATCTGTATGTAATGCTGCTGAAAAGTTATTAGTTCATGAAAAAATAGCTAAGGAGTTTATGCCAATTATTTTAAAAGCTTTAAGAGATAAAGAAGTTGAGGTTAGAGGTGATGAAACATCTATAGCTTATGATTCTTCAATAATAAAGGCTAATGACGAAGAATGGTATAATGAATATTTAGATTATAAAATTGGAGTTAAGGTAGTAAAGAATATAGATGAAGCAATAAGCTTAATTAATCACTTTGGTTCAGGTCATTCAGAAGCAATAGTTACTAAAGATTACGAAAACTCACAAAAATTCTTACAGAAGGTAAATGCAGCTGCTGTTTATGTAAATGCATCAACTAGATTTACAGATGGAGAAGAATTTGGATTTGGAGCAGAAATAGGAATCAGTACACAAAAGCTTCACGCAAGAGGCCCTATGGGACTTAAAGAACTTACAACTATTAAATACATTATCTACGGAAACGGACAGATAAGATAAGTGAGCCTCCAAATTTTAATTTGGTCAGGCGAACTTACTCAGCCGACAGAAGGAGGCAGAGTTTCAATAAACGCCTCCAAATTTTAATTTGGTTAGGCGAACTTACTCAGCTGACATAAGGAGGCAGAGTTTCATTTGTGATATTTCATTAAAAATATGTAGAAAATCAGTTAATTAGGAGTTTTTATCTAAAAAACAATGTACAAATTTTAAAATCAATACATATCATATAGTAGAAGAAATAGTCGAGAAGGAATAATATATGGCCTATGTATTGATTTTTTGTTTAATAGTAGCGCTAATTGTTCTTAGCATATTTGTAGTAATGGACATGTATGGCAATAAGTACATTTTAGACATGAAAGACCTTCCGATAGATTGTGATACAGTAATTATTTTAGGTGCTGGTATAAGACCTGATGGAAATCCTTGTGATTTATTGGCAGATAGGTTAGATACGGGTGCTAAAGTATATGTAAGAAGAATATGCAAAACTATTTTGTTAACTGGTGATAATAGTGGTGAGAATCACAATGAACTTGCTGTTATGAAAAACTGGATTATGAAAAATTACACTGAAGAGAATATTAGAGAATCAGATTTATTAATAGATAATTGTGGTTTTTGTACTTATGATAGTATGAAGAGGGCAAAGAATATATTTAATATTAATAGAGCTATAATATCAACTAATAGATATCATTTGCCAAGAGCCATATTTATTGCAAGAAGATTTGGAATTGAAGCATATGGGATAGCCTCTGATATGAGGGAATACGATAGAATGAAGAAATATAAGAGAAGAGAGCGTTTAGCTCAAATTAAAGATTTCTTTTTATGCCTTATAAAGATATATTAATGTATCTTTATAAGGCCTTTTTTTATTTATAAATAGAAATAAATTATATTTTTAATAGATTATACTTAAATTATATTGGATAATAAAGAGATAAAATAGTAGCAAGAAAAGGGAAGGAAGTAGAAAAATGTTTGAAATTAAAAAGTTTAATGATTTAACAGTTAATGAAATGTATGAAATTGCAAAATCTAGGTTTGAGGTTTTTGTTTGTGAGCAGAAGATAGTAGAAGAACAGGATTTTGATGATAAAGATAAGGTATGTCATCATATAATGTTAAAAGAAAATGAAAGAGTTGTTGCTTATTGTAGAATAGTACCTAAAGGAGTAGGATATGATTATATTTCAGTAGGAAGAGTTTTAGTACTTTCAAGTCATAGAAGAAAAGGAATTGCTCAAGAAATGATGAAAGTAGCATTAGAGTTTATTAAAAACAATTTAGATGAAAAAACTGTAGTATTATCAGCACAACTTTATGCTAAAGGATTATATGAAAGTGTAGGATTTAAGGTTATATCAGATGTTTATGATGAAGTTAATATTCCCCATGTTAAAATGAAAGTAGAATTATAATGTTTTTAGGAGAGGTTTATTATGAATAGTACAAGAAACTATACATTAATAACAGGTGCATCAACTGGAATTGGATATGAGCTTGCAAAGTTATTTGCAAAGGATAGACATAATTTAATTTTAGTTGCTAGAGATGAAGGTAAATTAGAAACAGCAAAAAATGAATTAAGTAAATGTAATGTAGAAGTAAAAATATTAAGCTTAGATTTATCAAAGAGTGAAGATATTCAAGGTTTATTTAATTATGTTGAAATGAATAAGTTAAATGTAGATATTTTAGTTAATAATGCTGGAATTGGAACCTTTGGTGATTTTAGCGAAATAGAATGGGTAAAGGAAGAAGCATTAATAGATATAAATATAAAAGTATTAACTAAATTAACAAAATATTTCTTGCCTAAGATCATTGAATGTAAAAATGGAGGGATTTTAAATGTAGCTTCAACAGCTGCTTTTTGCTCAGGTCCTAGAATGGCAGCTTATTATGCATCAAAAGCATATGTACTTAATTTAACAGAAGCTATATATGAAGAGTGTAAAGATAGTGGAATAAGGATTTCATGTCTTTGTCCTGGTCCTGTTAAGACTACTTTCCAAGACAAGGCTGGAATTAAGAAAAGTGAATCTGCCAAGAAATATTTAATGGATGCAGAAGAGGTTGCTAAAGTTAGCTATAAAGATTTTAAAAAAGGGAAGCTTATTATAATTCCTGGAATGAAAAATAAATTATTAGTTATTGGAAATAAGCTTTTACCTAGACGAATCTCAAGAAAAATAATACTGAAAACTAATAAAAAATAAGGAGAAAAATATGGGGATTTTTGATGGATATTTATTAGTTTCTGATATGGATGGAACACTTTTAAATAGTAAAGGAAAATTATCAGAAGAAAATAAAAAAGCTATAGAGTATTTTGTAGATAATGGTGGTCAATTTACTTTAGCTACTGGACGTATGTTACCTTCAATAAAGAGACATATTCATAAGATGAAGGTTACACTTCCTGTAATTATGTATAATGGAACTAAAGTATATGATTTTAATGGTGATGAAGTAATTTGGGAAAAGTTTTTAGAGGAAGAACGAAAAGAAATAGTCAAAGTAGTAAATAAGGTTAATCATAATATAGGAATAGAGATATATAGTAATGAGCAAGTATATATTTATCAAGCATGTAAAAGAACTGAAAGATTTAGTAAGCTAGGTTATGATGTAATTTATAATGTCGATGATAGTATTTGGAATAAAAAATGGACTAAAGCGTTAATTGTAGGCGAAAAAGAAGAGCTAGATTTTGTTGAAACATATTTAAGAAAAGACTATGGTGATAATAATATTGTAAGAAGTTCAGATGTATATTTAGAAATAATACCAAAAGAAATATCAAAAGGACAAGCATTAAAGAAATTAGTAATGCATAAAGAAATTGAAGATTTTACGATAATTACGGTTGGAGATAATATGAATGACGTTGAGCTTTTACAAGAAGCTGATTATGGTTTTTGCATAAGCAATGGAAGTGAAGAATTAAAAAGAAAATCAAAATATATAGCACCAAGTAATGATGAAAATCCAATAGAATTTATAGTAAACTGGATAAAAGAATTAAAAAATAAATAAGTTTAAGAAAATAAAGCCATTAAGATAACAAATCCTAATGGCTTTATTTTATGTGTTTATAAAAATACAATGAAGTTACATAAATATTCATTGAGGAGTATAATTATAAAAAATACACATTGAAATATTTGGAATAGAGTGTACAAAAATTTAGATGGTAAATTCCATCTAATAAAGCTAATTTATTCTTGACAATAATTCGTGCTAAATATACAATAATATACAAAGATAAGAATAAATAATTAATTAGTTAAAAAGTACACTTTAAATTGGTCCAGAGAGGCCAGAAAGGAGTATGTAGGTATGTTATACGTAAATAGCAATAGTTACATCGATTTATCAAAAGAATTTTCTAAAGTAAATTTTAAATATAATAAGGATAGTATGGAGAGATTACATAGTTAAATGTCTCCTTACTATCCTTTTCTGTTATTTTTAACTAAATAAATAGTTAAGAAAATAGATAAATTATATTTGAAGTTAAAGAGCTTTTAGAAAGTGTATTTTTAGCTGTTATATACATGAATTTTAGGAGGGCTAGGAATGAAAGCAAGGCTTATATTAGAAAATGGCATGATTTTTGAAGGTAATGCATTTGGATACTTAAAAGATAGCGTAGGAGAGGTTGTATTTACAACAGGAATGACAGGATATCAAGAGGTTTTAACAGATCCATCATACTACGGACAAATTGTAACTATGACATATCCACTAATAGGAAACTACGGAATAAATTTAGAGGATAACGAATCAGATACACCTAAGGTAAGAGGATTCATAGTAAGAGAAAAATGTAGCTTCCCAAATAACTTTAGATGTGAAATTGGATTAGAAGATTACTTAAAGCAAAATAAAATAATAGGTTTAGAAGGTATAGATACAAGAGCTTTAACAAAGGTATTAAGAAACAATGGGACAATGAGAGGAATAATCTCATTAGAACATGAAACATTAGAAGAAGTTAAAGAAAAAATAAGTGCTTTTTCAAATAGAGATGCAGTAAAAATGGTAACTACAAAGAAACCATATACAATCGAGGGAACAGGAAAGCATGTTGCAATTATGGATTTTGGAATAAAAACAAATATAATAAGAAATTTCAAAAAGAGAAATTGCAAAATAACAGTATTTCCAATGACTGCTACAGCAGAAGAAGTATTATCAGTAAATCCTGATTTAGTATTTTTATCAAATGGCCCTGGAGATCCAGAAGATTTAACTGATGTAATAGAAAACATTAAAAAGATAGTTGGAGTTAAACCTATAGTAGGTATTTGTTTAGGACATCAATTACTAGCATTAACTTTAGGTGGAAAAACTACTAAATTAAAGTTTGGACATAGGGGATGCAACCATCCAGTAAAAGATTTAGAAAGAAATAGAGTTCATATTACTTCTCAAAATCATGGATATGTAGTAGATGAGCTACCAGAAAGTGTTATAGCAACACACTTAAATATTAATGACGGAACAGTGGAAGGTATGAAACATACTACTTTACCAATATACTCAGTTCAATTCCATCCAGAGGCTGCAGCAGGTCCGAAGGATAGTGAATATATATTTGACAGATTTATGGAATATGCACTATAGGAGGGTTTAGAAAATGCCATTAAATAAAGATATTAAAAAAGTTTTAGTTATAGGATCAGGACCAATAGTTATCGGGCAAGCTGCAGAGTTTGATTATTCAGGAACTCAAGCATGTCAAGCATTAAAGGAAGAAGGGATAGAAGTTGTATTAGTAAACTCTAACCCAGCTACTATTATGACGGACAAAGAAGTTGCAGATAAAATTTATATAGAACCATTAACATTAGAATTTGTTGAAAAAGTAATAGCAAAGGAAAGACCAGATAGTTTACTTGCTGGTATGGGAGGTCAAACAGGACTTAACTTAGCAGTTGATTTACATGATGCTGGAATATTAGAAAAGTATAATGTTAAAGTTATAGGAACTTCAATAGCTTCTATCAAAGAAGGTGAAGATAGAGAGCTATTTAGAGATATGATGCATAGAATCAATGAGCCGGTTATTACATCTGAAATAGTAACTGATATGGAAGCTGGTATGGCATTTGCAAACAAGATTGGTTACCCAGTTATAGTAAGACCTGCTTATACATTAGGAGGAACTGGTGGTGGAATAGCTGAAAATGAAGAAGAATTAAGAACTATTCTTGCATCAGGATTACAATTAAGTACAATAGGTCAAGTTTTATTAGAAAAATCAGTTAAAGGTTGGAAGGAAGTAGAGTACGAAGTAATGAGAGACTCTTATGGAAACTGTATAACTGTTTGTAACATGGAAAACATTGACCCAGTAGGTATTCATACAGGGGATAGTATAGTTGTAGCTCCATCTCAAACTTTATCTGATAAAGAATACCAAATGCTTAGAACTGCATCAATCAATATCATCAATGCAGTAGGAATCGAAGGTGGATGTAACGTACAATTTGCATTAAATCCAAATTCATTTGAATATGCAGTTATTGAAATTAACCCTAGAGTTTCAAGATCTTCAGCTTTAGCATCAAAAGCTACTGGATATCCAATAGCAAAGCTTGCAGCTAAAATAGCTTTAGGATATGGACTAGATGAAATTAAAAATGCAGTAACTCAAAAGACATATGCTTGTTTTGAACCAACATTAGATTATGTTGTAGTTAAGATTCCAAAATGGCCTTTCGATAAGTTCTTTACAGCTGATAGAGCTTTGGGAACAAAGATGATGGCAACTGGAGAAATAATGGCTATAGGTGCTAACTTAGAGTCAGCATTATTAAAAGGTATAAGAAGTTTAGAAATAGGAAAATATTCTTTAGACCATCCAAAGTTTAAAGAAATGAGCATTCAAGAATTGAAAGAAGCTGTAATGAAGCCAGATGATGAAAGATTATTTGCTCTTACAGAAATGATAAGAAGAGATTATAGAATTGAAAGTATAGCTAAAATTACAGGAATAGATATATTCTTCTTAGAAAAATTCAAATGGATAGTACATGAAGAAACTAGATTAAAATTAAGCAAAATAGATGATTTAGATAAAGAATGGTTATTAAATCTTAAGAGAAAAGGATTCTCAGATAAGGCTATAGCTGATATGTTAAGGGTTAGTCCAGATGATATTTATAGATTAAGAAATATTTGGAATATAAAGCCAGCTTATAAGATGGTTGATACTTGTGGAGGAGAGTTTGAAGCATTATCACCATACTATTACTCAACTTATGAACAATATGATGAAGTTGAAGTATCAGATAAGAAAAAGGTTATAGTAATAGGTTCAGGACCAATAAGAATAGGGCAAGGTATAGAGTTTGACTATGCTTCAGTTCACTGTGTAATGGCATTAAAGAAGATGGGAATTGAAACTATAATAGTTAATAATAACCCAGAAACAGTAAGTACAGACTTCAATATATCAGATAAACTTTACTTTGAACCATTAACAGAAGAAGATGTATTAAACATAATTGAAAAAGAAAATCCATATGGAGTTATTCTTCAATTTGGTGGTCAAACAGCAATTAAACTTGCAAACTTCTTAAAGGAAAAAGGAATTAAGACTTTAGGAACTACAGCAGATCAAATTGATATGGCTGAAGATAGAGAAAAATTTGAAGAATTACTTGAAAAGTTTGATATAGCAAGACCTAAAGGAAAAGGTGTTTGGACTTTAGAAGAAGGTATAGAAGAAGCAAATAGATTAAAATATCCAGTACTTGTTAGACCTTCATATGTATTAGGTGGTCAAGGTATGGAAATAACTCACGATGAAGAGGAGTTAACTTACTATTTAAGCAATGCATTTAAAAAGGATAAGAAAAATCCAATACTTATAGATAAATACTTAATGGGTAGAGAAATAGAAGTAGATGCCATATCTGATGGAGAAAATATTTTAATACCAGGTATAATGGAACATTTAGAAAGAGCTGGGGTTCACTCAGGAGACTCTGTAACAATGTACCCAAGCCAAAATATTAGCGAGGAAATCAAAGCGAAAGTTTTAGATTACACTAAGAAGTTAGCTTTAGCTATAGGAATTAAGGGAATGATAAACATTCAATTCATAGAGTTCGAAGGCAACCTTTATGTAATAGAGGTTAATCCAAGAGCTTCAAGAACAGTTCCATATATCAGTAAGGTAAGTGGAGTTCCAATAGTAGATTTAGCTACTAAGGTTATGCTTGGAGAAAAGTTAGTTGATTTAGGTTATGGAGTAGATGTTTATCCAGAACCAGAACTAGTATCAGTTAAGGTTCCAGTATTCTCAACTCAAAAATTACCAAAGGTTGAAGTATCTTTAGGACCTGAAATGAAATCTACTGGAGAAGTTTTAGGTGTAGGTAGAGATGTTAAGGAAGCATTATATAAAGGGTTTGTTGGTGGAGGAATGTACCCATCAATGGAAAAAGGAAAAATATTAGCAACTATCAATAAGCATGATAAGGCTGAATTCTTACCAATAGCGAAAGATTTAGCTAAAGTTGGATACAAGTTTATTGCAACAGAAGGAACTTGTAAGCTTTTAAGAGAATCAGGAATTGACTGTGAAGAAGTTAGAAGACTTAATGAACAAGAACCAAATATATTAGATGTTGTTAAGAATAAAGAAGTTGATTTAGTTGTAAATACTCCAACAAAGGGTAATGATTCTAAGAGAGATGGATTCTTAATTAGAAGAGCTGCCATTGAAAGAAATATAGGTGTTATAACAGCTTTAGATACGTTAAGAGCAATAGCAGATGTTAAGGTATCTGAAATTGATAAGAGAGATTTAGAAGTGTTTAATATAGCTGAATAATAAAAAAGGAACAGGAAAAATATTTTCCTGTTCTTTTTTATATGTTTTCATTTAAATATTACTCTGCAAATTGTAATTCGGAGCTAGAACCATCTTCAGAGCCAGAACTACCTTCAGAGCCAGAACTGCCTTCAGATTCAGAGCCACCATTAGATCCAGAGTCGCCATTAGATCCAGAACTATCATTAGAACCAGAACCATCTTGAGAACCAGAACCACCTTGAGAACCGGAACCATCTTGAGAACCAGAGCCATCTTGAGAACCAGAACCACCTTGAGAACCGGAACCGCCTTGAGAACCAGAGCCATCTTGAGAACCAGAACCACCTTGAGAACCGGAACCGCCTTGAGAACCAGAACCACCTTGAGAACCAGAACCACCTTGAGAACCGGAACCGCCTTGAGAACCGGAACCGCCTTGAGAACCAGAACTGCCTTGAGAACCAGAAGCACTTCCAGAACCAGTAATTGAGTTAGAATTGTTACCGGAACTTGGTTTGTTAGGGCTGCTTGTTGTTATATCATCATTTTCATCATCACTATAATAAATATCATTATTTTCATTATTATAAGTATTAATTTCAGTTTCAGTTTCAGTTGGTTCTTCTACTATAACTTCTTCTGGAGGAATATAAGCTTCTATTTCTTCATCTAATATAGCTTTCTTTTCTTTTAATACGATAGAATTATTAGTATCTGCCTTTGTTTGAATAAAATCAATTGAAAAAATTAAGATTGTAGCAACTAGCAAAATAATAATAAATATATTTTGAAATTTTTCAGATTTAAAATTCATAAAGTACATTCTCCTTGCATGATAAATAATAGTTTCACATAAATAATATTCTATAAAATGTAAAAAAATCCTCTAAATAAGTAAAAAAATGTTGACTAAGAACAAATGTTCTGATATTATTAAATCAATGATTGAACGTTTGTTCGGAGGTGCGGTATGAAAGAAAATAGAGGAATATTTGTAAAGGTTAATTATAAGAATATAGGTGAGTTAAATAGTTTCATTTATGATAGCATGAATGGAGTAAATAAAAATAAAGATAAATATGTAATGTGTGCTGGAAAATACAGCAAGGATGGTTGGACAATGGTTTTTAAAGCCAAGAGTATAAGAGAAGCAGAAGAGTTATTAAGTATTAATTCAGCCAAAAGAGAATCACTTAGAAAGCAAGAATTAATTAATACACAATTAATGGATAACGATAGAGTATTGATACCTTCATGGATGAATAATAACTAATTCATTATTTACATAAAGAATGCATAATAATTTATATATTATAATAAATCAAAGTGGATTTAAGCTTAATTAAGGTATAAAATAAAATTAAGGAATATATAAATTGGAGTGAGATGATTTGGATAAAAAGGATATGCCTATAGGCTTTTTAGATTCAGGGGTTGGCGGTCTAAGTGTAATGAGAGAAGCTATCAAGATAATGCCTAATGAAAATTATATATATTTTGGAGATTCAAAAAATGCTCCTTATGGAATAAAGCCTACAAAAGAAATAAGAGATTTAACATTTAATGTAGTAGATTTTTTAATGAATAAAGGAATTAAGGGATTAGTTGTAGCTTGTAATACAGCAACTAGTGCTGCAGTAAGTGAATTAAGGAGAACATATCCTGATTTGCCTTTAGTAGGGATTGAACCAGCTATAAAGCCAGCGGTTGAAATGAATAAAGGTGGCAAAATATTAATAATGGCAACTCCTATGACTATTAAACAAGAAAAGTTTAATTTGTTACTTAATAAATACAAAGACAAGGCGGACATAGTTCCAATACAATGTGCGGGACTTATGGAATTTATAGAAGAAGGAATATTAAGTGGAAGTCAATTAGAAGAGTATTTAAAAGATAAATTGTGTATATATAAAAAAGAAGAAATAGCATCAATAGTTTTAGGATGTACGCATTATCCATTTGTTAAAGAAACAATAGAAAAAGTTGTAGGTAGTGGAATTGCAATTATAGATGGTGGAGAAGGAACAGCTAGAGAAATAAAAAGAAGATTAAAAGAAAAAAATTTATTAACTAATAGAGCTACTAAGGGAGAAATATCAATTTATAATTCATTAGAGGAACAAAAGGTAATAGATTTAAGCTTAAAGTTAATAGAAAGAAAATAGAAAACGCCAAAAGGCGTTTTTTTTATTGAAGAAATAAATGTAAAAAATAATTGTTAAATAGTTGACAATATTCTGAAAATTGTATATATTATTATTAAAGAAAGAATTTTCAGAAAATTTAGGGGGATTAATAGTATGAATATTAAAGTTAGGGATTTATTAGGTGATAATTATTCAATAGAAGATGCTATTTTATTAAGAGAAATAATAAGAAATAACCTAGATCAAGGAGTAATTCTAGATTTTGATGGATATGATAGAGTACCATCAACATTTTTAATAAACTTATTTAGTGACTTAATATACAAATTCGGAAGAGACTACATTTTTAAACAAGTTGTTGTTAAAAATTTATCAAACTATAGAGATTATTCAAGAGTAGTATTAGGAACTGCATTTCAACAATAGAAAAATATAACCACATCTAAAGAGTAGAAAAATAAATTCATATCATAAATATTTATCATATATTTAGCTTCGATTATCGAGGCTTTTTTTCTTAAGTAAGATTCCAAATTTTAACTGAGGGTATAAATCTTAGATTGAGTTAGTAGAAGTTAACTACTTGTTAATTTGGTTATTCGAACTTACTCAGTAAATGAAGAGAGCTTAGTTTTCCTAAAAATTTAAGAAAATTTGTATAAAAGATTGAATTAGTATATTAAAATATGATAATAATAAATTATACCAAAAAATGAAAGTGAGGTAATAAAATGAAAAACCCTATAGTTACTATAGAAATGGAAAATGGAGATATAATGAAAGCTGAATTATATCCAGAAATAGCACCTAATACAGTAAAGAATTTTGTTGATTTAATAAATAGAGGATTTTATGATGGATTAATATTCCATAGAGTAATACCTGGATTTATGATTCAAGGTGGATGCCCAGAAGGAATGGGAATTGGAGGACCTGGATATAGCATTAAAGGAGAATTCTCAAGAAATGGATTCAAGAATGATTTAAAACATACAAAAGGTGTTTTATCAATGGCTAGAGCAATGCATCCAGATTCAGCAGGAAGTCAATTCTTTATTATGGTAGAAGATGCACCACATTTAGATGGTCAATATGCTTCATTTGGAAAGTTAATAGAAGGACTAGAAGTTGCTGATAAAATAGTAAATACTAAAAGAGATTATAGTGACAAACCATATGAAGATCAAGTTATGAAGAAAGTAACAGTAGATACTTTTGGAGAAAACTTTGGTGAACCTGAAATAATAGAAGATTAATATTTAATTTCATGTTAAATCAATAGGCTGTATCATATTTTTGATGCAGCCTTAAATTGAAGTTTTATAAGTATATCGGGGTGATTGAGATGATTAATAATAATAAGTGTATATTAGTATATGGTTTATCTAATTTAGACTTAGAGTATATGAAAAAGCTTGACTATAAAATAATTGAAATAACTCCAGAAATGTGCGAAATGACTTTAAGAGATATATTATCAGGACTAAGATTAGATATTTTTAATAATAGTCCACTTAAAGAAAAAGTAATACTTTATAATAACTTAACAGAAATTGAAGTGAAAAAAGTAATAAATGATACTCGAGAGGGTATCAAAGATGGAATATTAGCCGTAGTAACAGAGCAATCTATTAATTGGAAAGTAAATTACTTAATTAAGCATTTAAAGAATGAAAGAGATTGGTATTCAAAGGTTAGAAAGGAAATTAAAGATGAGTAGAGTTGGCGAAAAGATAAAGGAAGCTAGATTAAAGGCTGGAATGACTCAAAAGGCACTTGGTAAAAAATTAGGTGTAGCAGAAAAATTTATAAACGAAGTAGAGACTGGTAGAAAAATTGTACAAGAATCATTTATAGAAAAAGCAGCCAAAATATTAAATACAGACTTAAATGATGTTAGTATGGTTGTAACAGATGAAGCATTAATGGAAGAAAGAAAAAGTTATGCGGAAAGCAATAAGAAGCCTACTAAAATAGAAACAAATGATATTTGGGATAATGCATTTTCTACAGTATTAAAAAATGTTCCTATTTACGATTATAATTTAAAGAATATTTTAGGAAAAATAGAATTACCTATTCATTCAAATAAGGTAGAAGGATATCCTCAAGATAAGGTAATGTATTTACAAATTCAAGATAATGAAATGTCTGGTTTTAGAATGATGGAAGGCGATTTAGCATTTGCTCATTTAGTTAAAGAAGTAAGCAATAATGGAATATTTTTAGTAGATTATAAAGGTAAAAGAAAAATAAGGCAAATAAAAAGTCTTGGAAACTCTAAATTGCTTTTAGTAAGCAACGGGGGAGCTCTAATGACTGAAACTGTTGAAAGTAAAGAAATTGCAGTTATTGCAAAGATAGAAAGAATTGAAATAAGATTATAGAAAAGTGCCAATGGGCACTTTTTTTATTATATAAATATTAAAAGTTCATGCAAGTAAAGTAATATATATTGCTGTGGGGATGATGTGGATAAGTTAATCGAAACTGTGGATAACTTTTATATTAGTGTTAAATAAAATTTTTTGAATGAGGCTAATAAAAAATTTATTGATTTAGTTTTATATATTTTTATAAAGGAATTAGCAATGTTACTTTTTTAAATGCACTAGTTCAAATATATAGAGTTAAGCATATATTTATTAAGAGGAATTATTATGAGGTGGTAAATATAGAAAGTAATAAAAATAATTTAGGGCTATTAAAAAATATACCTAAATCAATATTATCCAAAGTTAACATATCAAATAATTTTTTAGCAGCTAGTAATGATACTGAAGTTGAGGTAAGTATAATTTCAGGTAGTTCTCCAGAGGAGATTTCTCAAATTGTAGAGAATTTAGGTGGAAAATATACTGATTTAGGATATGGGTATGGGATAGTATTGATTCCTATAGAAAATCTTACAGCTTTAGCCACAAGTCCTAAAATCCAATATATTGAATTACCAAAAAGCTTATATACTAATGATTATGAAAGTAACAGAGCTTCCTGTATAACTCAAATAAATTCATCAAATTTAAAGGGGCAGGGTGTTTTAATTGGTTTTATTGACACAGGAATAGATTATACTCATCCTGCATTTAGAAATGCTGATGGAACAACTAGAATAGAATATATATATGATTTAGATCAAGGTGGAAAGGTATATACTAAGGAGCAAATCAATGAAGCACTTAAATCATCTGATCCATATTCAATAGTTAGTTCAACTGATGTTACTGGACATGGAACACATGTTGTAGGAATAGCTTGCGCTGGAGGAAATATAGATACCAAGTATTATGGGGTGGCTCCAGAAAGTTCAATAGCAATGGTTAAGGTTGCTAGAAGTAGGTTTGCACTAAGTACGCAAATAATGCGAGGAATAAAGTTTCTTATTGATAAAGGAAAAGAACTAAATATGCCTTTGGCTATAAATATGAGTTTAAGTACTAATGATGGAGCTCATAACGGAAGTAGTTTACTTGAACAATATATTTCAACGGTATCTGCTACTCAGAGAGTAACTATAGTTATTGCAGCAGGTAATGAAGGAGAAGCTGCACATCATGTAGGAGGAACATTAGAAGATATAAATGAAGTATATTTTAATATTTCCTCAGATGAATCTATAGTTGTAATAAACTTATATAAATCATTATTGCCTGATGTAAGTATAGAGTTGCTTTGTCCAGGTGGATTTAGTACAGGAGAAATAATATTAAAAGAAGGATTTAATGAAGGAACTATAGGTAACTCTAGATATTCCATATATTTAACTGGACCTAAACCTTTTGATGTAAGTGGAGAAATTGGCATTATGTTAACAGGTATTAATGAGTTCGTATCACCTGGTCAATGGAAGATAACTTTAAGAAAAGTGAATGAATATGATGGGAAATTTGACATGTGGTTACCTATTTCAGAAGGGTTAAATATTAATACTAAATTTTTAAATCCAGTTGCTTATAATACAATAGGAATTCCTGCTACAGTTAGAAATGTAATATCAGTTGGTAGTTATAATTATTTGGTTAATATTATATCACCGTTTAGCGGTAGAGGAGAAATGTATAATGGACAATATATAAAACCAGATATAGTTGCACCGGGGGAAGGAATTTATTCAACTATACCAAATAGAGGATTTGATAAAAAGACAGGTACATCTATGGCAGCACCACAAGTAACTGGAGCTGCTGCACTTATGATGCAATGGGGTGTAGTTAATGGAAATGATCCATATTTATATGGAGAGAGATTAAAATATTTTTTGATTATAGGATCCAAAAAGGGAAGAGGTGATATACAATATCCAGATGCAGCATGGGGATATGGAGAACTTTGTTTAAGAAATAGTATTAATTTAGTATCTCAAACGCTAGGCTTAGGATTTAGAAGTATTGATATCAAAAATAGACAGGATAATCAATCTTTTAAAGGAATAGAAGAAATAAATGTTAATTATGATACAAGTAGTGAAGAGAATGTGTTCCTTTTAGTAGAAGTTGCTGATTCAGATGATCTTAAAAATATATTAGAAGTATCAGGAGTTTCGGGTTTAATGATATCAACAAATTTTGCAGTAATAATTACACCTGCAAATAAGATTAATGAAATAAATGAATTAGTTATAAGAATAGTTAATATGGAAATTTCAACTATATTAACATTGAATGAACTTTCTCCAGTGGAAGCTAGTGGAGCTCCTACATTTAATAATAATCCATACTTAAGGCTTAATGGAAAAGGTGTATTGGTAGGTGTAATAGATAGTGGAATAGATTATCTTAATAAAGAATTTCAAAGGGAAGATGATACTACAAGAGTTTTAAGAATATGGGATCAAACTATACAGGGAGATAAAGAAGTATATGGATTAAAATATGGAATTGAATATACGGAAGAAGAAATAAATAAAGCCATAAGCTTACAGGCTACAGGTGGAGATCCATATAGTATAGTCCCATCTAAAGATGACATAGGTCATGGTACTAAGGTAAGTGGAATTATGGGAGGAAGAGGAATAAATCCTGCTTTAAAAGGAGCTGCCCCAGATTGTCAATTTGTAATTGTTAAATTAGCTAGAGCAACTAAGGTTGAACTTGATGCGGCACTTATTGATAAAACAGATGTACCTTCCTATAGTCCTTGGAGCGTGCTATTAGCATTAAGATATGTAGTTTCTGTTGCAAGAGCATTAGAAAAACCTGTAGTTGTATTTATACCGCTTGGAAGTAATATGGGATCTCATACTGGTAATGGAATTATTGAAGCATCTATATCTAATTTTTCAAGTCAGGCATCAACTGTAGTTGTTGTTCCTACAGGAAATCAAGGTAATACAGATACTCATACCGAAGGAATAATTGAAAGAGTTGGTGATGTAAAAGATATAGAAATAAGAATTGGTGAAAAACGGAAAAATTTACCGATAGAAATATGGATAGATAAACCAAATAGAGTTAAGCTATCTATTATATCACCAACGGGAGAAATTATAGATAATCTTGAATCTAAAAATACAAATAATGAGAGAATTAAATTTTTATATGAAGAAACTGAAATGATAGTGAATTTTACTTCTCCTGAATTAACAACAGGAGATTCGCTTATTTTTATAAGGGCTTATAATTTAAGAGCAGGCATTTGGAAATTTAGATTAACAGGACAATATATAGTAGGCGGTAAATATTATTCTTGGATACCTCAAAGAGAACTTATAGATAATGAAACCAAGTTTTTAAATCCTGTTGAATATACAACTCTTACATTACCAAGTACATCAAGAGGAGCAATTTCAGTAGCATATTATAATCAAAATAATAACGCAACTTTATCAGAATCTAGTAGGGGTTATACAAGAGATGGGCGTATAAAGCCAGACATAGCAGCTGGAGGAACTAATGCCTTAGTAACTAATCCAGGAGGTACGACTTCACTAATGACTGGAGCCTCAGTTGCTGGAGCTGTCGTTTCAGGATGTTGTGCTCTTATTCTTCAGTGGGCAGTTAGTGATGGAAATTATCCAGATATATATTCAGAACAGATAAAATCTTATATTATAAGTGGTGCTAAAGGAAGGCCAGGAGATATTTATCCTAATAGAGATTGGGGATATGGGATGTTCGATTTACAAGGTATATTTGATAGAATAAGAGAAACTTATACACCAAGATCTGATGGAGGCTTTCAAGAATATAGGGTTAATAATTTATTTATTAGAAAGCCAACAGATTTATAATAATCACTAAATATAATTTAAAAGCATATTAATATAGTGAATTAATTTATATAGGAGTAATATATGGCAGAAAAGGGCGGCTTAAAGTTGCAATGCTTTGTTGGAGATACTTATATTCCTATAGAAGGAATAAAAGCTACATTGGTATCTTCACATGGATCAGGCGGAGAAAGTAAGGAAGTTGAACTTACAACTAATTCGTCTGGAGAATCGCAAGTAATAGAATTATCAGCACCATTATTAGAATATTCACAGAACCCAACAGGAAATATACCATATAGTCTTTATGATTTAAGAATTGAAAGGCAAGGTTTTCAATCATTAGTCGTTAATGGTATACAAATATTTCCTGATGAAATTGCAATTCAACAATGTAATTTAGTTGAGGAATCAAGGAGGGTCGGTAATAGGGCAGATGTGATAAATATTCAGCCTAATACATTGAATGGAAATTATCCATCAAAAATACCCGAAGAGGTTGATAAACTATTACCACCTCCAACAAGTGGAGTAGTTTTACCAAAACCTGTAGTTCCGGAATTCATTACAGTTCATGCAGGAGGACCTAATAATACAACAGCACCAAATTATACAGTACCTTATAAGGATTATATTAAAAACGTAGCTTCTTGTGAGATTTATTCAACATGGCCAGAAAGTACTATCAGAGCTAATGTATATGCAATTATATCATTTACATTAAATAGGATTTATACAGAATGGTATAGAGGAAAAGGTAAAAATTTTGATATAACTAATTCAACAGCTTATGATCATGCATTTAATTATGGAAGAAATTTATATGAGAGTATAAGTGTCATTGTAGATGATATATTCTCTACTTATATACGAAGATTTGGTAGAAAGCAACCGTTATTAACTCAATATTGTGATGGTAAAAATGTTCAATGTCCAGGTTGGATGACTCAATGGGGAAGTAAGTATTTGGGGGATGAGGGAAAATCTCCATATGAAATATTAACATCATTTTATGGAAGTGATATTGAATTAGTTACAGCTGAAGTTGTTGAAGGAAGTCCAAGCTCATATCCAGGATATGATTTAACCGTTGGATCTAGTGGGGATGCAGTACAAACTATTCAAGAGCAATTAAATAGGATAGCTCAAAATTATCCATTAATACCTAAATTAGCAGTTGATGGGGTTTATGGAGATAAGACAAAAGAGGCAGTAACAGTATTTCAAGGCGTTTTTAATTTACCACAAACAGGTGTTGTAGATTATGCAACTTGGTATAAAATTTCAGATGTTTATGTTGGGGTTACTAAAATAGCGGAGCTTAGATCAAGTTGTAAACAAAAGATATTTATACCACCAATATCATTTGATATTATAAATTCAAATGAAATACCAAGATTTAATTATTTTGGTGATTAGTAAAAATTATAAAATGATTTTATGGGTTAGCAATTACAAGTTTTATTACAAGTAAATGCTAACCTATTATTTTCAATTATTAAGTTCAGATTTATTTTTATGATAAAAGAAAATGCACTGTGTAATGAAGATTAAACTCAAAATACCAAAAAGAGGATATAAAGTTGATATTAGATTTGAGAAACCTATTTGTGATATTGGTAAAGCAACAGCTAATACAATAAATATTCCCTTCTTAAACTTGATATTAAATGATTGTTCAAGAGTTTTGCTTATTGAATATACATCGGATACTTCAGTGGAGAACATTTCAAGCCAAATTATAACCAAAAGTAATGCTTGAACCACACTTCCAAATCTTTGAGCAACTAAAAGTAAAGGAATTTCTAATTCATATATATATGGTTGGTTTGCTAGTAGTAATAAGTTAATAGCACTTGATAATAAAGTTAATCCTAAAGCACCGCATGCAATTCCATATACCATAGTTTTAGAATTTTTTGTTTCATTACTTAAAGGTACTAAAACTCCAGAGCAGCAAAGAACATTGTAGCCGGCATAAAGGATAGTAGAAACTGCAACACCTTTTTTAGGTGGTTCAAATGAAGATATAAATTGAAAAGATATAGAATCTCTACAAAATAAAAAATATAAAACTATGATAAGTGTTATTGTTCCTAATAGTGACGGAACAATAAATGAGTTTACTTCAATAAGTCCATCAGTACCCCTTAGTAAAAATACAGAGGCAAGGCATAGCATTATTAATGATCCAACTATTTTTGGAATTCCAAAAAATTGATTAATCAAAGCACCACTACCAGCCAATATTATTGAAGCACTTGAAATAAGATAAAAAGTTGTAATTACACCTGTGAGTTTACCTAGCAAATTAGGACTTATTATTTTTAGAACATCACTATAGGAATTTAGACTATATTTAATACTTATTTTAGCTATTATTGATCCCATTAATATATAAAATGCTCCACAGAAAAGTATTCCGAAAAAGCTAGTCAAACCAAAGGAAGTGAAAAATTGAGTAATTTCTTTACCCGATGCAAGTCCAGCTCCAACAATGGTTCCTATAAAAACAACTGCAATTTGAAAAATTTTAGAAAAATCCTTCTTCACGCACATCCCCCCAATATATTTCTAATATCTAATATATAAGGATTACAGTATAATTATTCTTTTTATTTGTGAATAAGGTATAAGTTATTAGGAAAAATAAATTTAAAAGCAGAATAATTGTAAGGAGATTAATATGATTAGCATTAAAAGGATTTTAAGTGGAATATTAATTTTATCAATTAGTGTACTAATTAGTTGTTCAAATGCAAATGAATCTAAAGAGGAGGTCTTAGATTTATTTGATGTTTTTAAGGGAAAGGATTTAGCTACAGATTACTTAATTAATATAAGAAATGGTGATATAAATGGTGCAACAGAAATTTGTGATAAGGAACTTGTAGATAGTACTATTAACTTATCAGAGGGAGTATCGAATATTACTGGTTTTCAACTTGATAAAACTGTAGCAAGTAGTGAGTTTGCATATTATATATTTAATGTTATTAGGGATTCTAATATTGAACCTAAAAGTGATTTAGAACAATACACTATAAAGGTAAATAGAAATGGTGATAACTATATTATCGGGGAGATAAAATCAAAATCACAAAGAGAGTTATATATAAAAAATAACGCAATTAGGATAATTGGTGATAAAGGTGGAAAGAGTAGTTTGGTTATTAGTTTAAATAATATACCAAAGGATACCTATTTAAGTAAAAATAAAATGATGCTTTATAAAGAAAAAGTGCCTAATAATAATTTTGGAAAAGTTGTTTTAGGTTTTACAGGTAAGAAAGTTGCTATTTCAACTATAGATGATAAAAATTCATATATTTGTATTGCGTATATTGATGATACTTTAATGAATGGAGGAACAGATGTAGTTGATTTAAATAGTGATTCACAAAGTTCACAAATAGGAGGAGAAATCCAAGATGCATTTGAAAAGCCAGTTGCTAGCAAAGTTATATCTGTAGATTTGATTAATAATTCAGAAATAGATGATTTTATATTTTCTAAAGAAGATGATAATTTAGCTGTAAACTTTAGAGATCAAAATGGATTAAGTAGATTAAATATATATAAAGCTGAAGATGGAAAAGCTGTAGATACAAAATTTAATGAGATATTTAAGCCAGAGATATACAATATTAAAGCTCAATATTTTGATGATGATAAAGTAATTTTTGATGTATTTAAAAGTGATTCAACTACTGATGAAACAACAGGAAAGTATAGTTTAGATTTAAAGAGCAATGAAATGATTAAATTGTAATTAGTTAATAAGTATTTTATAATAAAGAAAAACATAAAAGAGGTTAATGCAATTAGCATTGCCTCTATTTTAAATTATATCAAATATATAATTTATAGATTTTAAGGAGAAAAAATATGAAGGAATGGAATGGAAAAAGGTATCACAGCTTAAATTATTTCCTAAGAAATAAATTCGGCGAAAAAATATATAAAATATCATTAGATGGGGGATTTACTTGCCCTAATAGAGATGGAAAAGTGGCTAAAGGTGGATGTACTTTTTGTAGTGCAAGAGGATCAGGAGATTATGCTGGCAGCAGAATATTATCTATAAGTGAGCAGTTTGAAGACAGAAAGGTAATGATGGAGAAGAAATGGAAAGATGGAAAGTATATTGCTTATTTCCAAGCCTACACAAATACCTATGCTCCTGTTGAAGAATTAAGAAGAAAATATGATGAGGCATTAGATCAAAAAAATGTTGTTGCTTTATCAATAGCAACAAGACCAGATTGTTTAGATAAAGATGTTTTAGATTATCTTGAAGAGCTTAATAAAAAAACATATCTTTGGGTTGAGTTAGGATTACAAACTATAAATGATAATACTGCACGCAATTTTAATAGAGGATATGATTTAGAAGTATTTGATAAAAGCATAAAAGAACTACAAAAAAGAGGAATTGAAGTTGTAGTTCACACTATTTTTGGACTTCCTGGTGAAACAAAGGAGGATATGCTAAAGACTGTAGATTATGTTGCTCATAGTGGATCACAAGGAGTTAAATTTCATTTGTTGCATTTAATGAAGGGGACTAAAATGGTAGAGCAATATGAAAGTGGGGAGTTAAAGCTTTTAAGCAAGGAAGATTACATAGATTTAATTTGCAAAGGGATTGCTATGATACCAGAAGAAATGGTTGTACATAGATTAACAGGAGATGCTCCGAGAGCAAGCTTAATTGGACCTATGTGGAGCCTGAAGAAATGGGAAGTATTAAATGATATTGATAAAGCACTTGTAGACAATGATATTTGGCAAGGCAAAGATTTTAAGTAAATTATAGGGTGATATAGAGCGACTGTATGAATTGTTTTTTTATAACAGTCGCTTTTTATTTTATAATATATTATGAGAACACTAACTTTATTATGTTGGTAGGTATAAATTCGACTAAGCAAATTGAGATTTCTAATTTTACTTATGGAACAAAGTGGGACAAATAATTGTCAAATGGAGAGGAAAGGAGCGAAAGTTTTGGAAGCTTCGATATATGATTACAGTAAAGATCAATTAATAATGGAAGTAAAAAGAGCAAAAGCTGGAGATAAAGAGGCATTTTGTACGCTAATAAGATTAAATAAGGTAGCAGTATATAGAGTAGCTAAATCTATATTAAACAAAGAAGAGGATGTAGAGGATGCTGTTAGTGAAGCTATATTAAAGGCATATAAGAATATACATACTTTAAAGGATGAAGCTTTTTTTAAAACGTGGTTAATAAGAATAGTTATTAATGAAAGCAATAATATATATAAAAAAAGGGCTAGAGAAATAGCTGTAGATAAGGAGCATTTTAAAAATATAAGCGTTAATGATAGTTATAAGGATTTAACTTTATATAATGCAATTAATTTACTAGAGGATGACTTAAGAACAACAACTATATTATTTTACTTTGAAGATATGAAATATAAAGATATAGCAAAGGTTTTAAACGTAAAAGAAGGAACTATTAAATCTAGATTATCTAGAGCAAAAGAAAAGTTACATAATATTTTAAAGGAGGAGCTTCATGGATAATTTTGATGAATATTTAAAGAATAAAAGTCATATGGAAGATAAAGAATTTATTTTACCAAAATCATTTGATAATAAGATTGAAGAAACTCTGGGCAATTTAGATAAGGTAAATTTGGAGAAAAAGAAAAATTGGTATAGCAATAAAAGGGTTTGGGCCACAGCCGCATGTTTTGCATTTATTTGCCTAACAGCAATATCAATAAATAGTAATATTAATTTAAATAAATCATCTGATATTTTAAGAAGTGCAGAAAACAATATAGAAGAATATAGTACTAATACTCCAGAAGTAGCAATGTATGATAGCGGAGAATCTAGAAGTATTGAGGAAGATTATGGTGATGAAACTCAAAAATCAGAATTAAATTTGAGAGATAGTATAGATGATGGTCTTATAGATGTCAGCAATATAAGCAAAGTTGTTATTAAATCTATGGGAAATGATAATAAATATAAGGCTATAGATAAAATTATAGATATAGAACTTATTATTGGTTTTATTAATGAAATTCCTAAACAAGAAGTTGAAAAGCAAGATATAAATGATTGGAATTTTCTAATTCAAACTAGTGGAGTTGGAGTTAATCACACTATAATAATTCAAGATGATATTATGAATATAGATGATAAATGGTATAAGATAAGTTCTGAAAATAATAAAAATTTTAAAGAAATTTACAATAATCTAAATTATCAAGAAGATGATATACCATATTGTAATTATTAAATGATATGAAGAAATATGATAAGAATTTAAGTATAAAGATTATATTTAGTATGGGAATAGGGTTGATTATTATTTACTTAATTTTAAATCAATTTTCTAAGGTAACGGGAACAATTTGTTTAATAAGAGGCTTAATAGGTACGCCTTGTCCTTCTTGTGGAATAACTAGGGCAATAATAGCTGTATTAAATGGTAATTTTATAGGAGCATTTAAATTACATCCATTATTTTGGATGCCTTTTGTTATAGGAATATTAATAATGTTAAATAGAAAATATTATAAGCTGATATTAATTGGAGCTATTATTGTTTTTATTGGAGTTTATCTAGTTAGGATGAGTATTTTATTTCCAACTGTAGAACCAATGAAATATAATGAAAAGTCTATAATTAATCAATTAAGTGATAAATTTAATAAGGGTATCAAGCTTGGTAAGTGACAAATGGCAAGTTAATGAATAAATTCAGCTTAGGCCGAATTTATAATATATATTAGAAACTGAGACTGTAGATAATTTTGTGTAATATAGTTTCTTATAAATCAAATATTACTGGAAATTTTGATTTCCAGTAATATT